>NZ_JBBKBU010000001.1:0-152937 GCF_037892835.1 Peptoniphilus sp. HCN-40583 | reverse complement strand
AGCCGCCTTCGGGCGGTTTTTTAATGCTTATCTCCCGAACTCAAAACCTTCTTTCATCCTACAAAGATAGAGTTATAAAATTTGGTATAATACTGTCGAAGGACTGTACATAGTAGATGCATTACCTGAGATGGATGATGTCTTTCCAATGATAGATTATGGAAAAAATAAAAGATGAAGAAAGAATAAACCGGGCCTACAAAATGCCATAAATATAACTCTACATGTAATGACAAAGCAGGATGGGATGAGAGTATAGGCATAGAAGTACCGGGCAAAATTTGTAGGTAGTTTAAATGTGATGTACTGGAGATTTTGGAATATCAGTGCTGGATAATTAATTAAAGGAGATGTGAAATGGCAAAAAATAAAGATAAAACTGAGGAATTGTCCTTAGAATCAGTTCTATGGAATTGCAGAGTATCATTAAGAGGATATGGAAGTACTGAAAAAATAGAGACGCTGTAATAGGATTAGTTTTCTTAAAGTTTGCAGGAGATAAGTTTGAAACAAGAAAAAAACAAATTGAAGAAGAACATCCTGATTTATTCATGCTAAGAGAGATGCCGGCCACTTATCATGCTGACAATGTTTATTATCTAAATGAAACATCCAGGTGGAGTTACATAGTTAAAAATGCATCGGCAGATGATATAGCAATAAAAATAGATACAGCAATGAAAGACATAGAGGAGGACAATCCTTCCCTAAAAGGAATTTTGCCTCAAAATTTGTACGCTACTTTAGGAGCTCCGGCAAGTAAAATTAAAAGTCTAATCGATGAGATAAATAAGATAAATGGAGATAGATTCCATGAAGAAGATTTGATCGGAAGAGTCTACGAATATTTTTTACAAATATATGCAGCATCAGGAACAAAGGAAGACGGTGAATTTTATACACCTTCAAGCGTTGTAAGACTATTGACTGAGCTAATCGAACCATATGACGGAGTTGTATATGAGAACAAAACACCATATTTGATACATTTTAACGGCATCGCCGCTTAGGGTACGAACCTAATACTAAGGGGTACGAAAATTTAGTATGTGGTACGAAAATCAATAAGCTCACAGCGATGTTCATCCTAAAATTAAACTAAGAAGCATTACGCGTTACAAGAATCTTGTTCTATCTGGCAGGGTTCTTTTTTTATGCAACATTAGGTGAATTGCCATTATCGCATAAAATTCTTGACAAATAAGTTAGTCTATGGTAATTTCTCCTTACCGAGATTAATATCGGTAAGGAGAGGAAAATGATGGTCAAGGAGAGGAAAATGATGGTCAGAGAACGATTAGATCCGGAAATGCGTAAAGAAGACATTCAAAAGGCTGCTATGGCACTCTTTTCTTCTAAGGGCTTTAACAATACGACGATGGATGATGTTCGTGAAAAATCCGGTTTATCAGCCGGCGGATTATACTACTACTACAAAAATACGGCAGAAATCCTCTACGACATTATGGATAGAGGAAGCAGGATGCGTGAAGCGACGGTAACAAACACGGTTCAACATATGGGGAACAAGCTTACACCACATATCTTGGCTGAAGTTGTCGTCGATAAAATGTTGGCGAATAATCCTTTTACGCCTATCTATGTCATATTTCTTGGTGAGATTAAGAAAAATGAACAGCTTAACGCATTATATGAAAAACTCAAGAGGGATTCGATTACTTACTTTAAGCATTTTATGAATGGGTACGACTGCGGATTGCTTACTGATGATGACTATGAATTTGTAACGAATCTCATCAATGCAAGCTTGTTATCCTGTGAAATTTTAGATACACGTGAAAATTTTCTAAAGAACAGACAGCACTTGGTATCCATGATTGAAGGTTATTTTACTCGTTCGACTTCTCAGTAAGCGGAAGTTTCCGGACTCTAAAATCTTCCATCAATTTCCGCATTTCATTCATTTACTAAGGAGGTTTTTTGATATGAACTTATTGAAAAAGTACATCGCCAAAAATAAGACCGGCTACTTTTTCTCGGTTCTTTTTGCCGTTTTGGGTGTACTGGCAGGACTTTTTACCTATGTGCTCTTGAGCAAAATGATCATTGCCCTCATTGCAGGGAATACAAATTTTGCTTTTTATACTAAAGGAGTCCTCAGTATTCTCGCACTGCTGTGCGCAAAAGAAGTTTTTATGGGTATTTCCACCACGATTTCTCATACGGCGACCTATGGTGCTTTGTGTGAAATCAGGCGAGATATCATGGACAAACTTTTCAAAATGCCGTTAGGAAACATTTTGAATTTAAGCACAGGAAAGCTAAAAGATGTCATCGTGAATCAAGTTGACAGCATGGAGACAACCCTGGCTCACCTGATTCCTGAAATGACCGCTAATATTGTTGGCCCGGTTTTACTTCTTGTTTACATGTTTGTACTCGATTGGCGCGTTTCGCTCTTGGCACTGGTTCCTCTTGTGATCGGCATGTTTTTTATGGCCGGCCCGATGAAGCGCATGCCTAAAATGTTTCCCAAAGCAGTCAAAATTGGTCAAGACATGAACAACTCAATTGTGGAATATATCAACGGCATCGAAGTCATTAAGTCTTTTAATCAAGGCGATACATCCTATAAAAAATACAGCGATAATGTTTATGCCAAAGCAGATTATTACTGCAAGTGGATGGGCTTGAACAACAACGATTATGCGGTGAGCATGTCGCTTGCACCGATGGGTATTTTAACCATCATTCCGTTTGGCCTTTTCTTCTGTATGCAAGGTAGCCTAAGCGGCGCTCATCTTTTGATGTTGATTATTTTATCGTTTGGCACAATCTCAAATATCATGCAGGTGATGTCTTATGAGGACGATATGGGTCGCATCAAAACCATTGCCGGTGAGATTGAAAAAGTTCTCAACTCAAAAGAGTTATCCCACGCAACCGGTACACTAAACATTTCACGCTATGACATCACTTTCGATCACGTGTATTTCTCTTACGATGACAACAATCAGGTTATCAAGGATGTCAATCTGCACATCAATGAAGGTAGTGTCAATGCACTCGTCGGGTATTCTGGCTCAGGGAAATCGACCGTTGCAAAGCTCCTCGCCGGATTTTGGGATACCGATAGTGGAACCATAACAATTGGTGGCATAGCTCTCAAGGATATGCCTTTAGAACAGCTTTCGGATGCTATTTCTTATGTATCTCAAGACAATTATTTGTTTGATATTTCCATCAAAGATAATATTCGCATCGGCAAAAAAAATGCAACGGATGAGGAAATTATAGAAATCGCTAAAAAATCGGGCTGCCACGATTTCATTATGAAGCTCTCACAAGGCTATGAAACGGTTGCCGGAGAAGGTGGCGGGCATCTCTCCGGCGGTGAGCGCCAACGCATCTCTATTGCACGCGCCATGCTCAAAGATGCACCGATTGTCATTTTGGATGAAGCCACTTCCTATATCGATCCAGAAAATGAAGCTATTTTGCAAGATGCCATCGCCACATTGGTAAAAGGCAAAACGCTCATTATTATCGCCCATCGACTGAAAACCATTGCAGATGTGGATCAAATATTTGTAATCCATGATGGATATGTTGAAAATCACGGAACACACGATGAACTATTAAAAGATTCTCCGGTTTACCAAGAATTGTGGAGTGCGGCCATGCGAGGTGAAGAAAATGATTAATACATTTAAGAAGTTATGGAAATTTGCAGAGCGTGAGCAAGGAATGATTCGCTCCTCGGTGATCTGGAGTTTTTTGGGCGCGATTTTTAACGTTTTTCAATTTATGGCCATCTATTTGGTCATTGCGGCGATTATAAAGCAGGAAATTACGTGGCAGACGATTGGTATGTGCAGCGCATTCTTAGTGCTTTCTTTACTGGGCATCATTATTTCTAAGAAAAATTCCATGCTTAAGCAAACGCATGCCGGCTATTTTACAGCCGCAAATAAACGTATCGCTATGGGAGAAAAAATCAAAAAAGTGCCAATGGGCTTTTTCAATGATTTTAGCTTAGGAAATTTAACGGCCATTGCGACGACAAAGTTGGACAGTCTCGAAACTTGGGTGCCCACACTTTTTATTATGGTATTCGGCGGTCTGCTTGTAACCGTGGTATTTATCCTGTCCCTTTTTATGCTGCATTGGAAAATTGCACTCATTGCTATCGCTGGGTCTTTGATTTTCTTGGCGGCGGCCGCTTTAATGCAGCAAAGATCTAAAAAGAGTTCGGATCGAGTTTCTGTTGTACAAAACGATCTCACGAAAGAAGTGCTGGCAACCTTGCAAGGTATGCAGATCATCAAGTCCTATAACTTGGGCGGACAAAATAACAACAAGCTGGATCAAAGTTTTGAAGAAACAAAAATATCGACGTTGAGCCTTGAAAAGGCCGTTACGCCTTACACGGTACTGCTGAAAATCATCATTGCGATCACGATTTCGGTTATGATTGCCACAGCACTTTCATGCTACTTTTCGGGAGAGCTTTCTTTGGACTATACCATCATGACGCTGGTTGCCAGTTTTGTGATTTTTAACAGTTTATTGGCTTCTGGTAGTGCTATGGCCATGCTTAGAACCATTGACAACGCGATGGATTCTTATGATTACGTCAATCAAATGCAAGATATGCCGGAAGGTCATATCAATGATGAACTTCAGCAACACGATATTGAATTTAAAAATGTTTCCTTTGCCTATGGCGAAAAGCCAATCATAAATAATGTGTCTTGCTATATCCCCGAAAGATCAATGACGGCTATCGTAGGGCCGTCTGGTTCAGGGAAAACAACTTTTTGCAATTTGATCTCTCGCTTTTGGGATGTCAATTCAGGAGAGATTCGCCTTGGAGGAAAGAACATAAAAGATTACTCCCTCGAAAATCTCATGAATCATATTTCGATGGTCTTCCAAGATGTCTATCTTTTTGCCGATACGATTGAAAACAACATTAAATTCGGATGCCCAAATGCCACCCGCGATGATGTGATTGCGGCGGCAAAAAAGGCTCAGTGCCATGATTTTATTTCCGCCTTGCCCGATGGCTATCAGAGCATGATCGGAGAAGGTGGAACAAGTCTTTCCGGCGGAGAAAAACAGCGCATTTCCATTGCCAGGGCAATGCTGAAAGATGCACCGATTATCATCTTTGATGAAGCTACTGCAAATGTTGATCCGGAAAACGAAGACAAGCTGAAAGCAGCCATTGAAGCCCTTACTCAAAACAAAACCGTCATCATGATCGCGCACCGCTTGAAGACGATCCGTAATGCAAACCGGATTTTGGTACTGAACAAAGCAGGGATTGAGCAGTGCGGTACACATGATGAATTGATGCTGCAAGGAGGTCTTTATCGAGATCTTATCGAATCGAGAAGTAAGGCGGAAAGCTGGAGATTCGCAAATTGAAGTTTGGAACTAACAACAACATCTTCGACAAAAAATGATTGTGCCTGATGTTGTCGAAAATTAAATGTTCAGAAAGGGACGGGACTTTTAGGCATGGCTGCCCTCTACATTTCAGCCGGGTTTGCCGCTTTTGTGATCGGACCGACCTTTGTGATTACGGCTCGAAAAGTACGAAAGCGTGGCACAGCGCTTCTCTTTTGGGCTGTGCTTGGGTTGGTATATGCAATTTTAGGTTATGGGATCATGATTCCGATTACTCTGATTGCAGGGATTGTCTGCGAGCTGATAATCGGAAAGTACGATAATAGCAAACGCATCGCCATTGCTTTTAGTATTGCCATGTTTACAGATTCGATGCACAGCATTCTTTTAACAAAAATTTTAGGCGTCGAAGGTTTAGTAAAATACATGTCATCTACCTTTTCTCCAGAACAAGCAGCACAAATGGTTGCCGCCTATACAAATGAAGTGATTTTGATAGCTGCTGCCGTTAATGTTGTGCTGTGCTTGTTAGCCGGATTTTTCGGAGTATTCATCAACAATAAGTTCTTTGAGAAAAGCACTCAGCAGAGCAAGCTCAAATAAGATGAGCCGATCATTTTCCCGCAGAAAAGACCAAGAGGGATATCTTCATCCGCTTACGCTATTTGCCTTAACGATCCTGTTTTCCTTCTTGGTCTTTACTCGCAATCCATGGTTATATGGAATCACCTGTGCGGCAAGCTTTTTAATCTTGCTGTCTCGTTCCGCTCGAACCTGCATAAAAAATCTCGTTTTTTATGCAGGTATATTTGGTGTGGCAGTGCTTCTGGCTCATATCTCATTAGGTTTTACAACAGGAGCTTTTTTAGGACTTGCCATTTTAATTCTTCAGTTGTTTCCGATCATGAATATTGGTTGTGCACTGGTCATGACAGGTTCGACTAAAATTTTTACGGCTATGCACCAGTTGCATTTACCCATAAGTCTATCGGTCGGTCTTGTTACCGCGCTGCGCTTTCTTGACGAAATACTGCTTAGACTTAAGGAAATTAAAGCCGGAATGAAAATCCGCGGTTTTCATGCTTCACTTTTGCATACCGTCCGTACTTTTGAGCTGTACTTTGTTTCCTTGGTCTATAAATGTTTGCATGTCAGCGAAACTCTCGTCTCTTCAATTATTGCCAAAGGTATCGAGTATGAAGGAGAAAAAACCAGTTATTATGATATGCGCTTTAAATTCGCAGATGGCATCAGCCTGTTTGCCGGCGTGGCGCTTTTGAGAGTTGCACTATGGACATCATGAAAGTCAATATTGAGCGCTTCACCTATCAAGGAGCAGAAAAGTCATCTTTGCATGCTATTCATTTTGCGATCGCACCGGGAAAACTGGTCGTACTCACCGGTAATTCCGGCTGCGGAAAAACAACGCTTACCAGAGTGATGAACGGACTCATACCGGATCAGTATGAAGGCACACTGGATGGCAAAGTCACATTATTGGATCAAAATCTGCATGATTTTAAGACGGGTACCTTGGCTAAGGTCATCGGCAACGTATTTCAAAATCCATCCGATCAATTCTTTACCCGCAAGGCAGAAGATGAGGTCGCCCTTGTCGGAGAGAACCTCGGCATGCCGCAGGCGGAACTGAGAAAACGGGTGAAGAAAGCTTTTGAGTACATGAGCATTGCTCACTTAATGGATAAAAATTTGAATGAACTTTCCGGCGGAGAAAAACAGCGGGTAGCTATTGCCTCTACCTTAGTTTATGACACAAAGATTATTTTCTTTGATGAGCCTTCAGCTTCCCTTGATCAAGAAGGTATCCGAGATTTGCAAGGCATCCTGAAATTGCTCAAAGCGTCGGGTAGAACCATCATCATCGCCGAACACCGACTATATTTTTTGGAGGATCTCTACGATAAGCTCTATGTCATGAAAGGCGGAACTTTTATCAAAGAATTTGATGCGGGCGAACTAAAATCATCCGATTGTAAATACTTGGGACTTCGAGCGATAGATTTTTCCGCACTTGTTCCGCACAACACGACAAAGACAGGTGAGCGTGTTTTTTCTGCGAAGGATGTTCATGTCTCTGTAGGCAAAAAAGAACTCATCTCGAATTTATCCTTTGACTTACATTCCGATGAAATCATGGGGATTGTCGGCACAAATGGTATCGGAAAAAGCAGTTTAGGTCGTGTTCTCTGCGGACTTGCCGGCAAGAAGCAAGATATTTCATGGGGAAAAACTCAGCGAGAACGACTGAAAAATGCCTACTACATGATGCAGGATGTAGACTACCAGCTGTTTTTTGATACCGTAGAAAACGAGGCGCTCGCGAACGGCAAAAAAATAAGCGATGCTTATTTGGCAGAGGTCTCTTGGATCATTAAGCATATTGATCTTTGGAATAAACGCAGCGAGCATCCGCAAAACTTATCCGGCGGGCAAAAGCAAAGGCTGGCTCTCGCCAATGCTTTTTTGAGTGAAAAGCAAATTCTTATTTTGGATGAGCCGACCAGCGGTTTGGATTACATGCACATGGATAAAATCGCCGAGCTTATCTTTGAACTTGCCAAAGGTCGCCCGACACTTATTATTACGCATGACATCGAACTATTACTGAAAGTCTGCCGGACGGTCCTTCTGATCAAACAAGATGGATATGAGAAACTTGATTTACAGACGGCAGAATATCATAAGCTCATTTCTTATTTTGAGCAGATGATGAAATAACGGCAAAAAAGATATAAAACTTAAACAAATATATTTAATAACATCTTTGGACTTGCCGAGTGGGAATAAATATTTTGTGTTTTCTGAATCCTGAAAAGCGTTGGTAATACAGCGTTTTTCAGGATTTTTCTTTACAAACTTATCATTGGAAATTATTCAAAATCCTAATATTGAATTTGAGTATCAGAGGATATATTCAAGAATACTTGAAATGACAATACCAGTTAAAGTTACGGGAGAAGATTTTAGAAGAAAAATCCATCAAGAGAAGTTAAGAAGATACAAAGAGTTACTTTTATATGGAGGTGGAATAGATGATTAATGAAGAAGTATCTAGGTCAAGTCTTAATAATGAGCTGATTAAAAACTTAATGGAGCTTAATACCAGACATAGAAAATGTCTAGAATATCAAACTCCATTTGATTTATTTATGCACGAACTTAGTTTGGTTTAGGTGTCGCAATATTATTTGCAATTCATCTTATAAAAACTTATACAATCTTAGTTTCGATTGCAGGACACTTTTTCCCTCTTAATACTTTTAGTGGCATTATGACTTTGCAAGAAAGAAATGAGGTGAACAGTTATGAGCATTATAAATGCAGCGAGAAGATTTGAACAGAGATTTGACGCAAAAGCGAAACGCTTTATTTGGCATCATCCGCTACTTGGCTTCATCTCCATCTTTATTGGAATGCCATTACTGGTTTTGGCGTGTGTCTGTATCAGTACAATCGTTATCGCCTTTCCGATGACATATATTTTAGGTTGGTTATAATCTTTATTTTATCTTTATATCCACAAAAGATGACTAATGCCACTTTTAGATGAAAGGCTTTATGATACTTGGAGTATCAAAAAAGGAGGATGAATCTTATGCAAATACTAATTGCACTCATAGGTGTATGTGCGGCAGCAATGCTGCTGTGGTATGTCTATATTTTAATGAAGGGAGATGAGCAGGCATGAGCACCATAATTCAGTATGTTTTATACCTTGCCATTCTGATTGTTTTGGCAATTCCGTTGGGCGCATACATAAGCAAAGTTATGAATGGCGAGAAAACTTTTTTGTCCAAAATTTTGACACCGTGTGAAAACCTTGTTTACAGGATTATGCGTGTAGATAAAGCAGAACAGATGACATGGAAAAAATATGCGGTAAGCGTATTGGTTTTTTCCGGTGTTGGACTTGTTTTTCTGTTCCTGCTCCAACTTTTACAGGGCGTTCTTCCCGGAAACCCGCAGCATCTTTCCGGTGTGAAATGGGATTTGGCATTTAATACTTCTGCAAGTTTCATTACCAATACAAACTGGCAGGCATATTCCGGTGAATCTACATTGAGTTATCTCACCCAGGCTTTAGGTCTGACTGTTCAGAACTTTGTTTCCGCAGCCACAGGTATCGCCGTTCTGTTTGCTTTGATCCGCGGCTTTATCAAGGTGAAATCCACCGGGTTAGGGAGCTTTTGGGTGGACTTGACCCGCATTGTGGTTCACATCCTGCTTCCACTGAATCTGGTCATTTCTCTGTTGCTGGTAGGCGGCGGTGTAATCCAGAATCTGAAAATTTCAGAAACCGTATCTCTTGCAGAACCGATTGCTGTCAGTGCAGAAGGTGAAATCCTTAAGGATGCAGTAATTGACTTAGACACCGCAACCGTCACTGTAGATGGCGAAATCTCTTCGGATGCACAGATCGTCACCGAGCAGTTCGTACCAATGGGTCCTGCAGCCAGTCAGGTCGCAATCAAGCAGACCGGCACCAACGGCGGCGGCTACATGGGCGTCAACTCTGCACATCCTTTGGAAAACCCCAATGCCTTTACCAATCTGATTGAAATGATTTCCCTTCTTCTAATTCCGGCGGCACTGTGCTTCACATTCGGCTCTGCGGTAAAGAACAAGAAGCAAGGTATCGCAATCTTTATGGCAATGTTCCTCTGTCTGGTTGTTGCCTTGGGTTGCATCGCTGTCAGTGAGCAGGTCGGTACATCTCAGCTTGCACAAAATGGTACAGTCAATACCTCTATGATAGAACAGGCTGGCGGCAATATGGAAGGCAAGGAGACCCGCTTCGGCATTGCGGCATCCTCTACCTGGGCAGCCTTCACCACAGCAGCCTCCAACGGCTCTGTAAACTCCATGCATGACAGTTACACGCCTCTTGGCGGTATGGTGACTATGCTGCTGATGCAGCTTGGTGAGGTTATTTTCGGCGGCGTGGGAAGCGGCCTTTACGGTATGCTTGCCTTTGCCATTCTGGCGGTGTTTATTGCTGGTCTGATGGTAGGCCGTACCCCGGAATTCCTTGGCAAGAAAATTGAGCCTTATGAGATGAAATGGTCGGTACTGGTTTGCCTTGCAACGCCCATTGCAATTCTGGTCGGCAGTGGCCTTGCCGCTGTAGTACCCTCTGTCATGGATAGCCTGAATAACAGCGGCGCCCACGGTTTCTCTGAAATGCTGTACGCCTACTCATCCTGTGGCGGCAATAACGGCTCGGCCTTTGCCGGTTTCAATGCGAATACCGTATTTCTAAATGTAAGCCTGGGACTGGTGATGCTCTTTGCCCGGTTCCTGCCCATCATCGGCACACTTGCAATCGCAGGTAGCCTGGCCGGGAAAAAGAAAATCGCCACGACTGCGGGTACCTTGTCTACCACAAATGGAATGTTTGTTTTCCTGCTGATTCTTGTGGTATTTCTGATCGGTGCACTGAGCTTCTTCCCGGCACTTGCCCTTGGTCCACTTGCTGAGTTCTTTGGCAGCATTGCGTAAAGGAGGTTTACAGATATGAGTACAAAACAGAAAAGTGCTTTTGCCAACCGGAAAATGTTAGGCAGGGCAGTTAAAGATTCTTTTGTAAAATTAAGTCCGAAAACACAGGCAAAAAACCCGGTCATGTTTCTGGTTTTTGTGTCTGCGATTTTGACCAGCATCCTTTGGCTGGTGTCCCTGTTTGGGTTAAAAGACGCTCCAAGCGGATATACACTGGCGATTGCCGTTATCCTTTGGTTTACCGTGCTATTTGCCAACTTTGCCGAGGCCATTGCAGAAGGCCGAGGCAAAGCACAGGCAGAGTCTCTACGGGCATCCCGTAAGGATGTGGACGCATATAAAATTCCCTCTGTATCGCAGAAGGACAGTGTGACCGTGGTTCCATCCGCCCTGCTGAAAAAGGGGGAACTGGTGATTGTCAAAGCAGGAGAGCAGATTCCGGCAGACGGCGAAGTCGTGGAAGGTGCGGCATCTGTGGATGAAAGCGCTATAACTGGCGAATCCGCTCCTGTAATTCGTGAGGCAGGCGGCGACCGCAGTGCCGTCACCGGCGGCACCACTGTACTGTCGGACTGGATTGTTGTCAGAGTGACCAATGAAGCCGGAGAAAGCTTTCTGGACAAGATGATTGCGATGGTAGAAGGTGCTGCCCGGAAAAAGACGCCTAACGAAATTGCTTTGCAGATTTTTCTGGTAGCCTTGTCCATCATCTTCATTTTGGTGACAGTCTCCCTCTATACGTACTCCATTTTTTCTGCAAAGCTGGCGGGAATTGAGAATCCCACCTCTGTAACAACTCTGGTAGCGCTGTTGGTGTGCCTTGCGCCTACTACCATTGGTGCCTTGCTTTCCGCCATTGGTATTGCCGGTATGTCCCGACTGAACCAGGCAAATGTTCTGGCCATGAGTGGACGTGCCATTGAAGCCGCCGGTGATGTAGACATTCTGATGCTTGATAAAACCGGAACAATCACTCTGGGCAATCGACAGGCATCAGAGTTCATTCCGGTAGATGGTGTAGATATTCAGGAATTGGCGGACGCGGCTCAGCTTTCTTCTCTGGCCGATGAAACCCCTGAGGGCAGAAGCGTTGTTGTACTGGCAAAGAAGGAGTTTGGAATTCGTGGCAGAAACCTTCAGGACAAGAATATGCACTTTATCCCATTTACTGCCGTAACCCGTATGAGCGGCGTCGACTTTGACGGCAATGAAATCCGAAAAGGCGCAGCAGACGCCATGCAAAGTTATGTAACCCATGCAGGCGGTATGCATTCTCCGGACTGTGATCGAGTTGTCAAGTCTATTGCGTCCAAGGGCGGCACACCTCTGGTTGTAGCTAAGAACCACAAGATTCTCGGCGTCATCTATCTGAAGGATATTATTAAGCAGGGCGTGAAGGAGAAATTTGCAGATCTACGAAAAATGGGCATCAAGACCATTATGATCACCGGCGACAATCCAATTACTGCTGCGGCCATTGCTGCCGAGGCCGGTGTGGATGACTTCCTTGCGGAAGCAACACCAGAAGGAAAACTGGCAATGATTCGCGATTTTCAGGCAAAGGGTCATTTGGTTGCCATGACAGGCGACGGTACCAACGACGCCCCGGCTTTGGCACAAGCAGACGTTGCAGTTGCCATGAACAGCGGCACACAGGCAGCAAAAGAAGCAGGCAACATGGTGGATTTAGATTCTTCGCCCACAAAGCTTATCGACATTGTGCGCATCGGCAAACAGCTTTTGATGACACGAGGCAGTCTGACTACATTCTCTATTGCCAACGATGTGGCAAAATACTTTGCCATTATTCCAGCGCTGTTTATGGGACTTTATCCAGGCCTGTCTGCTCTGAATATTATGGGGCTGCATTCCCCGCAAAGTGCTGTTCTCTCTGCGATTATTTATAATGCACTCATCATTATTGCGCTCATTCCATTGGCGCTGAAAGGTGTGAAATACCGTGAAGTTTCCGCCGGAAAGCTGCTGTCACGGAACCTGCTGATTTATGGTCTGGGCGGTCTGGCAGCTCCCTTTGTCTTTGTGAAGCTGATTGATGTTCTGCTTGTGCTTACTGGTCTGGTATAAGGAGGATGTAAAATATGAATGCGATAACAAAGAAAACAATCTCGTATTTTGAAGGAATTCTTGGAATGACCTTAGCCGTCCTATGTGCGATTACGCTGCGTTTCGCCATATGGGAGCCGGAATTACTTCAGAAAATTTTTCTTACCATCTTCGGTTAAGGGGGTATATATTATGAAATCAATGAAAAGTGTACTACCAAAGGCGGGTATGATTTTTTTAATCTTTACGCTGCTGTGCGGCGTAGTCTATACGGGTGTTGTCACAGGAATTGCTCAGCTAATTTTTCCGGACAATGCCAACGGAAGTATCATTGAAGTAAACGGGAAAAAATATGGCTGTGAATTACTTGGGCAGCAATATACAGATGAGGCCCATATGTGGGGGCGCATTATAAATATTGATGTTTCAACCTATACGGATGAAAACGGAAAGGCACTGATGTACGCCGCTCCCTCCAACATCTCTCCGGCAAGTCAGGAATATGCACAGCTTGTGGCAGAGCGTGTAGAAAAGCTCCGCAATGCAAATCCTGAAATGGACGAAACAGCTGTTCCAGTGGATCTTGTCACCTGTTCCGGCAGTGGGCTTGATCCCCATATTTCCCCGGCAGCAGCGGAGTATCAGGTAACCCGCATTGCAAAAGCAAATGATATGACCGAAGATGAAGTGCGTGAGATTATCCAAAACTGCACCGACGGACGATTCTTTGGTATCTTTGGTGAAGAGACTGTCAATGTGTTGGAAGTCAATCTGATGCTGGACGGTATTCTGGAAAAGAATCGTCTTTACTTGAGTGACAGATAGAAGGGTTAAAATGGAACTACCAAAACAAGATCCGGATCAGCTCCTTCGTGCGATCCGTAACGATATAGCCACTAAGGAAAGTGGAAAACTCAAAATCTTTTTCGGTTATGCAGCAGGTGTCGGAAAGACCTATACCATGCTTCAGGCGGCTCACCAAGCTAAGGAGCGCGGCATTGATGTGGTTGCTGGATACATAGAACCCCATGCCCGACCTCAGACAGCGGCACTTTTGGACGGCCTGGAGCAGCTCCCGGTGAAGCAAGTTGCCTATGAGGGAATGATGCTTCGTGAATTTGATATTGACGCCGCATTAAAGAGGAAACCTCAGCTCATCCTGGTGGATGAGTATGCCCACACCAATGCAGAAGGCAGCCGCCATACAAAGCGGTATCAGGATGTCCAGGAACTGCTAAGCGCCGGCATTGACGTGTATACAACTGTGAATGTCCAGCATATTGAAAGTCTCAACGATACTGTGGCATCAATCAACGGAATATTGGTACGGGAGCGCATTCCGGATTCTACTTTCGATCAGGCAGACCAGGTGGAACTAGTAGATATTGAGCCTGCGGAGTTGCTGGAACGACTGGCAAGTGGAAATGTGTACCGGGAAGATCAGGCACAGCGGGCTACTGTTAATTTCTTCACACTTGAAAACCTGACTGCATTGCGTGAGATTGCCCTCCGTCGGTGTGCTGACCGGGTAAATCTGCTAACGGAAAACGCCAGAGTACAGAGCCGAGGCGATTACCATACAGACGAGCGCATTCTGGCTTGTCTTTCCTCGTCGCCATCCAACGCAAAAATCATTCGGACTGCTGCCAGAATGGCAAGAGCCTTCCGAGGAACATTTACCGCCCTTTATGTGGAAACACCTAACACAGCAACGATGAACGACGAGGATAAAAAACGGTTGCAGTACAATAAACGGCTGGCACAACAACTTGGTGCTACGATTGAGACAAGTTATGGCGATGACGTGCCTTATCAAATTGCGGAATTTGCCCGTCTTTCCGGCACTTCTAAAATCGTAATTGGACGAGGTACCATTGCACGAAAAAAGATTTTCAGCAAGCCCACCTTGACGGAGCGTCTGATTTTCAGTGCACCGAATTTAGATATTCATGTGATCCCAGACGCTAGCATAGGTTCCGGTTATCAGAAAAAAAAGAAAAGGGCACAGGTAGAAACAATATCCTTGCGGGATGTTCTGAAAAGTATACTCGTATTGCTAGCAGCTACATTGATTGGTTGTGGTTTTGACGCCCTTGGATTCACGGAAAGCAATATTGTCGCGGTCTACATATTGGGTGTACTTGTGACCGCCGTTATCACAACCAACCGTCTGTACGGGATTCTGACTTCGGTTGTCAGCGTGTTGGCCTTTAATTTTTTCTTTACTACTCCGAGACTGACATTTAATTTTAACGATCCGAACTATTTTGTTACCTTTGCCATTATGTTTATGGTAACGCTGCTTTCAAGTTCTCTTGCTAGCCGGCTGAAGGAAAATGCAAAGCAATCTGCCCATACAGCTTACCGTACAAAGATTCTCTTTGAAACCAATCAACTTTTGCAAAAAGAGCTGGAGGAGAAAGCGGTAATCACCGTTACGGCAGAACAACTCATGAAGCTACTGAAAAAAGATATCGTCGTCTACCTGTCTGATGGTAAAGGACTTGCCACCCCAAACGTTTTTCGTACTGTTAATAGCACTCAAGAGAATTTAATTTCTGAGAATGAGAAAGCAGTCGCCGATTGGGTCTTCCGAAATAACAAACACGCAGGAGCAACGACCGATACATTATCCAGTGCAAAGTGTCTATACCTTGCGATTCGGGTTAACCAACATGTATATGGAGTAGCTGGTATTGCTGTGAACGGTAGTCCACTGGACTCTTTTGAAAACAGCGTGCTTCTTTCCATTCTTGGCGAGTGTGCATTGGCACTGGAAAATATCAAAAATGCCAAGGAGAAGGAGGAAGCGGCTGTTCTGGCACAAAATGAACAACTTCGTGCCAACCTGCTGCGGGCAATCTCCCATGATCTTCGGACGCCTTTGACAACAATTTCCGGTAATGCAGACAATTTGCTTGCAAATTATAAAAAGATGGACGATACACTGAGGGAGCAAACCTTTACTGATATTTATGACGATTCCATGTGGCTAATCAATCTGGTTGAAAATTTGTTGGCAGTCACACGGATTGAGGGCGGATCGGTCAATCTAACTCGGAGTATCGAACTTATGGATGAGGTTGTTTCCGAAGCGCTGAAGCACATTAACAGAAAGAGTAAAGAACACACCATTCGCGTGACCAGTGGTAAAGACTTTATCCTTGCCCGCATTGACGCGAAATTAATCATTCAGGTGATTATCAATTTGGTTGACAACGCCATCAAATATACCCCTGTCGGTTCAGTAATTGAAATAGACACCGATCAAAAAGAGCAATGGGTCACGGTTTCCGTTTCCGACAACGGCCCTGGGATTCCTGATGAGCAAAAACCCCGTATTTTTGATATGTTTTATAGTGGTGCCAATAAAGTGGTCGATAGCTGCAGGAGCCTTGGATTGGGGCTGTCCCTTTGTAAGTCCATTGTGACCGCCCACGGCGGCACGATTTCCGTTTCAGACAATCAGCCAAATGGCACTGTTTTTAAATTTACATTACCTGCAGGGGAGGTAGAACTTCATGAATAAACCTTTAATATTAGTGGTTGAGGATGACCCGTCTGTACGAAATCTCATTACGACCACTTTAAAAACAAATGATTATCGTTATGTGGTAGCACCTAATGGCTCAGCAGCAATTATGGAGGCCACTTCGCACAATCCTGAAATCATCTTACTGGATTTGGGCTTGCCGGATATGGATGGCGTTCAAGTCATTCAAACGGTTCGCTCTTGGTCCAATGTTCCGATTATTGTAATAAGCGCTCGAAGCGAGGATAACGATAAAATCAAGGCGCTGGATGCAGGAGCGGACGATTATTTGACAAAGCCCTTTTCGGTAGAAGAATTGCTGGCACGACTTCGAGTGACGCAGCGAAGACTCTCTCTGATGACGGCAGAGATGTTCACCGCCAGTTCTGTATTTATTAATGGTAAGTTGAAAGTGGATTATGCCGCAGGATGCGCTTATCTGGATAAAAACGAACTTCACCTGACACCCATTGAATATAAGCTGTTGTGCTTGCTGTCAAAGAATGTTGGCAAGGTACTGACCCATACTTTTATCACGCAGAATATCTGGGGCCGCAGTTGGGATAACGATGTAGCTTCGCTGCGGGTATTTATGGCGACATTACGAAAAAAACTTGAGCCAACAGAGGAGTCTCCACAATATATCCAAACACATATTGGTGTGGGCTACCGTATGATGAAAGTAGAATAATGCTATGAGGACGGCCAGTGTTCTCTATGAAAAATAGATGATTGAGTTTCGAACTGCTCTAATCATTTTTTGCTATTAGGAACGGAAATCAATACCACGCTTGCTACATTTATTGAAAATGGACAAGGAAAAGGCTTTGTATGGCAAGACATAATTCCGATGTTGACAGTTTACATTTTGTGGTCAAGCATTACTTCGGTTCTTCTTCCCATTATTCCAATTTTTGTGGTTACAAGGGCAGACGCCGGTTTTGGATTGTCGGAAAGGGCAGCAGAATTTTTGTCGGGTTCGGCCATGGTCGGTTGTTTTTCCGTCCTTGTGCATCGCAAGGCCTGCGCCACAGATGGGATTGTCCACGGACAGCTTTTTGGGGTCTTATGTTCTCCGCTTATTCAGAGGGATAACGGCTTCTCCCCCGTAAACATCCTTTACAAATTGTAGACCGCTTTCGCGTTATAGCCCTTATCGCCTATGAATATGCACTCTTTTATAGGCAGGACAGCGTTGGCAGAGTGAAGGATATTCTCCACAACAGCGGAATCCATGACATTGGCGGGACATGAAAATAGTAAAACACTGAAACTTCCCACACGGGAAATGTCCGCGAACCTTGAAAACTCAATAGTTTAGCCAATAAAAAAAGGCGTAAGCTCCACACCTTGGTATAATAGATTTGACGAAAAACCAATCACACCTCGGAGGACTTGCGCCATGTCTATTATACCATCTGAAGCCGGCAACAAACAGGAAATTTCCAACTCGATTTCACGATTTATCCGTGATTTAAAAGTCGGCTCCCTCCTGAATAAATGCAACTGCAAGAAGGAAAAAGGTATTCCCTTTATGAAGCTGTTCACCTACATCCTCTGCAATGTTTTCTGCGACAGGAGCATGTACATGCAAAAGAAAACGGGAAGCTTCAAAGAGGATTTTCCAAGAATGCGTTACGGATGTGATTGTTATGTTCCTTTAGATGATATTTCAGTAAAAGAAAAAGGAAATGCAATTATAATTGGGGATACCACATCAACGATATATTATCAAGAAAATGATTTTATTACAGGTGATCATATTGTTGTATGCAGAGCAAAATGGATAAATAAATATACGGCACTATTTATTAAAAGTTTGATTGAAAAAGAGAGGTATAAATATAGTTATGGAAGAGCCTTTAAAATGGATCTAATAAAGAAGACAAAAATATATCTTCCTGCTATAAATATTAATGGAGAGTTTGTGCCTGATTGGAATTTCATGCAAAATTACATTAATTCCCTTCCATACGGAGATAAAATATGAGATTAACGAACTCGAAATAGTACAAACAATATCAATCAGTTAATATAATTATTGAGGGCAACGAGCATTTAAACTCTTAGCCTTTTCTCTTGATACCCAAAGACTTTCTGAATAAGTTTTCCAAGACCCCCAATTCAAAGCCGCCTTCGGGCGGTTTTTTTGTGGGCGGAAACGATAAGAAGAAATTCCGAGGAGAATTTTCAGGTGATAAATGGTATAAATATCTTTGAGGCAACAAGGTTTTGATGGTATGATAGAGCCATCATAGTAAGTAAAGGCTGGGATGCAAGTGAGAAAGTATAGAAAAAGAGAGCATGTAGAAAATTATTTGAAGACGGACTACCGAGGGGATCCGCTTTTCAACGATATGTATTTGCCTCATATTTCGCTACCGGAGCTTTCGGTGGATGAAATCGACACGTCCACGACGTATTTGGGCAAGAGGATTCATTTTCCCCTTATGATTAACGCCATTACCGGCGGCACGGAGTTTGCGGAAAACATCAATGCGGATTTGGCTCATCTTGCCAAGCGCTTTGAGCTTCCCATGGCTGTGGGCAGTGAAACCATCGCCATGGAAGATGAGGAAGCCGTCGAAAGTTTTGAAATCGTGCGGGAGATTATCGGCGATGAGGGCATCGTCCTCGGGAACATGAACGGCAATCTCACCGTGGATGAGGCGAAGAAGGCCGTGGAGATTATTCGCGCCGACGCCCTTCAGATCCATTTAAATCCGGCGCAGGAGCTGGCCATGGAAGAGGGCGATCGGGATTTTCGCGGCACGGCAGAGCGGATTCGCGCCGTGAACGAGGCTTTGGATGTGCCCGTGTTGGTTAAGGAAGTGGGCTTCGGCATGGATGCCTTCGTCGTCGAGCGCCTGTATGATTTGGGCATTCGCCACGTGGATATTTCCGGCTACGGCGGCACGAATTTCTTTGAAGTGGAAAATCTCCGTTACTATAATTCGGATATGACGGAGCTTTACGGCTGGGGGATTCCCACGGCCTACGCCCTTCACGAAGCCGTGGCATTGGGCAAGAAGGATCTGCACATCACCGCATCCGGCGGCATACGAAGCGGCCTGGATCTGGTGAAGTGTTTGATTCTCGGTGCAGACATGTGCGCCATTAGCGGCGAAATTCTAAGGTACATCGTCCACGGCGGCGTGGATTACGCTTCGGTGTATTTAAAGGATTTGATCGACAAGACGAAGATCGTCATGGTGCTCGTAGGAGCGAAGAATATCGACGAATTAAGACAGGTGAAGTGGAAAGCCACGGGCCGTCTTTTGGAATTATTGAAATAAGAGGGAATTATGTACGATGTCATGATTATCGGCGGCGGCCCGGCAGGGCTCACGGCCGCCATTTACGCGAGCCGCGCCCATTTAAACACGGTGATTTTTGAACCGGAAATGGACGGCGGCCAAATGAGCCTTACCATGTCTCTGGAAAATTTCCCCGGGGCACTGGCTGACGACACGGGCATGGCCATCGGCATGCGCATGGCGAAGCAAGCTGCGTCCTTTGGTGCCGCCACCGTTCGCGAGCGGGTGGTATCCGTTGAGTCAGCGGGCGAGACGAAGATCGTGAAGACGGAAAACGGCAGCTACGAAGGCAAATACGTCATCGTGGCCACGGGCTCCAAGCCCAACCAATTAGGCGTTCCCGGCGAAGAAAAATTCGTCTCCCGGGGCATCAGCTACTGCGCCACCTGCGACGGCGCCTTCTATCAAGATGGCGATGTCTACGTCATCGGCGGCGGCAATTCCGCCGTGGAAGAGGCCCTTTACATGGCCAATTTAGGGGCGAAGGTAACCATCGTCCACCGCAGAGACAGCTTCCGCGCCGAACGCTTTTTGGCGGAGAAGGCTCTGGCCCACGAAAATATTTCCGTGCTGTGGCATACGGAGCTGAAGGAAGTCTTAGGCGATGCCATGGCCGACGGCCTCGTTCTCTACAACAACAAAACCGATGAAACCTTCACGGTGAAAAAAGGCGATCGATCCATGGGGATTTTCATTTACGTGGGCGTGAAGCCGCAAACGAAATTTTTAGAAGGCCTGTTGGATTTAAACAGGGGCTACGTGGATGTGGACGAAAATCAAATGTCTGCCGTAGACGGCATCTACGCCGCCGGCGACATTGTGGATAAAAATTTCCGCCAGGTCATCAACGCCTGCGGAGAAGGTTGCGTTGCCGCCATGGCAGTGGCCAAGCGCATCGTTCAATACGATTAAATAAAATCAATTTTTGAAATAGCTATGCAAGATTCTGCATAGCTATTTTTTTATGAGATTAAATATCTTTGACGGGACGAACAAATAGATATAAATTCGATCTAGAAAAGACAAAATCTATATAAAAATTCTTGTAAAACAAAGAAAATTCAGTAAAAAATATAGAAAGCCTATTGACAAGATCGGGAGGGGGTGATACAGTCAATGTGTAAGAGATACAAAATACAAGAAAAGGAGGGCTTTATGAACTCTTACTTAACGTACGCAAATGACCCTATTCTTTGGCTATTATCTTTACCATTGGTAGCAATTGTCGGTACATTAGCTATTAGCTATAGTACCAAAGTAAAAAAAGTAAGTCCCTTAGTGAATTTAACGCCTGAAGATCAAAGGAAGGCATTCCGAACAGGCGCAATTTCTGCCATCGGCCCGGCATTAGGCGTGTTTGTCGTCATGCTTGGACTTATTTCTAAAATAGGTGGCCCTCTGGCATGGCAAAGACTCTCTGTTATCGGCGCGGCTCATACTGAACTCACGGCGGCTGAAATGGCGGCGCAAGCCATGGGCACGACCTTGGATTCTCCCGATTATAGTTTGGTCAATTACGCAAACGCTTGCTGGGTCATGGCATTGAATGGCTGCGGCTGGTTGTTAGTAGTAAGTTTATTGACGGACAAATTGGATAGCATCTCCTTTAAGCTAACCAAAGGGGACACAAAAATCACGAGTATCATTTCGATTTCCGGCATGTGCGGTGCCATGGGTTTCTTGGCTGTCAGTAACGCAATTACCTCAAATGAAAATATGGTTTCCGCAGTAGTTGCGGGGATTTCCATGATTCTTTTGAACAAGCTGGGAGAAAAAATTCCTGTATTGATGGAATTTAACCTGGGCTTCGCTTTGATCATTGGTTTGATCGCAGGAAGCATTTTCCGCTCATAGGGAGGTTTCACATGACTGATAAATTAAACATCGATCAAGAATATGACGCGCAGTATACACAACCGGTTATTAAATTAGGTCGAATTTTAAACTTACTTGGCGTATTATTTTCCTTTTTGCCGGCCCTATACATTTCCATTCGTTATAGTGCTTTTCCGGGAATGGCAAACATCTTAAAAGGCTGGGCACTTATCGCGGCAATTTTCGGTTCATACTACATAATTGAACCAATCTCCTATTTCCCTGTCTTGGGACTTCCCGGAACCTTTATGGGTTTCATTTCTGGGAACTTAGGGAACATGCGTGTACCCTGTTCCGCCTTAGCTCAAGCGGCAGTAAAGGTTGAGCCCGGCACGAAGAAGGCGGAATTAGTCTCTACATTGGGGATTGCAGGTTCGATTATTACGAACTTAATCGTCACAGTTCTGGCTGCAGTCGCGGGAAGTTATATTATCTCTATCTTGCCGGATTCGGTTTTAGCAGCCTTTGACTTTATCGCACCTTCTATTTTTGGTTCGATGTATGCCATGTTTGCGATTAAGGATTTAAAGAGCGGGATCTTTGCTCTTGTCTTAACGGTCATCATGATCAAAGCCGGTTTGCCGACTTACGTCATTGTTCCGTCGGCAGTCTTTGCGACGATCTTCTTCGGAATTAAAACGAGGAAAAAGGAGGAAAAGTAATGAAAAAATTTGAATTTGATCGAAAAAAAGCAGAAGAAAATCTGATTAAATTCAGAAGAGATCTCCATCAAATTCCCGAAATCGGATTCGATTTAGAGAAAACGGTGAAGTATGTTTGCTCTGTACTTGACGAATATGGAATATCCTACGAAAAAATCGTAGAAGGATCCGCCGTCGTCGCCCTCATCGATAGCGGCAGCCCCGGCAAAACCGTCGGTTTGAGAGGGGACATGGATGCACTGCCGATTAAAGAGGAAACGGACCTGCCCTTTAAATCTGAAAACGGGAACATGCACGCCTGCGGGCACGATTGCCATACGGCCATTTTGTTAACGACAGGCATCGTTTTAAACGAAAACAAGGATAAATGGTCCGGCAAAGTAAAACTGCTCTTCCAACCCTCCGAAGAAAAGGACGGTGGCGCCAAACCGATGATCGACGCAGGTTGCTTAAATGAACCGAAGGTCGATTTCATTCTGGGCCAACACGTCGGCGTTCTCTCCGGTGAAATTGAAATCGGTCAAATGGGATTTGTCCCGGGCCCGATGATGGCATCTCTCGACGAATTTACCATCGACTTCATCGGACAAGGCGGACACGGCGCGTATCCGCACGATACCATCGACCCGATCCCCATGGCAGCATCGGCGGTCCTTGCCCTGCAAGCCTTCATGTCTCGCCGGGTAAATGCTTTAGATTCTGCCGTATTCACCATCGGCCAAATTCACGGCGGAAGCCAATACAACATTGTTCCGAACAAGGTCACCATTAACGGAACGGTTCGTTGCTTAAACGAATCGGTACGAAAATTAATTGCCGAAGGCTGTGAAAGAATCTGCAAGAGTACGGCTGAAAGCTATGGCGGCAAAGCAGAAATTAATTACAAGTTCGGCTACCCTGCTTTAATTAACGACACGGAACTTACTAAAAAGCTGATCGACCTCAGTAAGGAAGCTTTTGGGGAAGAGAGCGTCAAGCGCATGGAAAAGGCGAGCATGGGAAGCGAAGACTTCGCCTATTTCGCAAAAGAAGCGCCGGCCTGCTTTCCTTTCTTAAACACCTCAAAAGAATGTGACGGTGTCATCTATCCGAACCACAACCCCAAATTTATGGTCGACGAAGACATTTTAATCAAAGGTGTCGATTACTTTGTAACGGCCGTTGGCAATTTGTCTTAAACGAATAAAGCTTCCGAAAAGTGGAAGCAATGAAATTCTGTTGTTATCTCCAAATCGTATGATAACTGCACAAAAAGAGCCGCTCGATTTCATCGGGCGGCTTTTTCGCGTTTATTGTTGTGGTTGTTCCCCTTGAGGTGCGGGGTTTTCCTGTCCGCTCTGTCCCATAAGGGTGTTTAATAGATCTGCGGCTTTAATGGGCGCGTGAATGACGTAGCCGCCGGGTTTGATCCGGGGCACGGCGCCGGCGTCGCGAATCATTTGAAGGAAGGTGACTCGGTCTGCCACTAAATCTTCTTTCATGACCACATCGGCGATGATTTCGTCGGTGGCACCATAGGGGATTTCCAAGGTGATGGTGCGGGTGGCTTTTTGCAAGCCGATTTCCGTGAGCTTTTTCAAAATGGTTTCGGCGGTGGCGCCTTCCGGAATTTCATAGCTTCCCGCCGTAATGTAGCGGGCCATGCCGGAGCGTTTGGCCATGTTGCTGAAGGCCGTGGCGTCGTTAATCAGTCCCAAATCCTTTAAGTTCTTGGCCACGGAATCCGGGTCCGTGGTTTCCAGTTTAAGTAAGGTCGTTTTTTCCGATGCGTCTTTGGCGGCGCTGGAGATCTTGTCGATCTGCTCCTTCGAGGAGCGAATCTCTTCGGTAATGGTGGTGTCTTTTCGATCATCCGGCGTCATCATGGAAAACAAGTGGTTCATCCGCCACTTGATGATGAATAGCAGGACGAGGACGATCAGTAGAACGACCACAATGCGCAAAAAGTTTACGAACAGTTTCGAAACTCTTCCGTTAGATTTCATGCTGTTTTCCCTTTCCTGTAGATTTCGATATAATTAGAATAAGATTATTATATCACAGGAACGGGAAAGAAAGAGAGGCTCTCGTGATCTCTAATCAAATTGACACAAATGACGCCGGCATGCGCTTGGATCGCTATGTAAAAAAGTTGCTTCCCAATGCCAAGCCGTCGCTTCTATATAAATCCATTCGAAAGAAAAATATTACGGTAAACGGAAAAAAGGCCAAGGAGGAAGATGTCTTGGCTCTCGGGGACACGGTGGAAATCTATTTTTCCGACGAGACGCTTGCGAAGTTTTCAAAGACGCCGAAGTCGGTGAAGGGGAAGTTTCCCGCCATTGTCTTCGAATCGGAGGATTTCATTATTATGGACAAGCCTGTGGGCGTGTTGAGCCACGGCACGGGCAAGGCCTACGAGCGAAACATGGTGGACGATATGCTAGCCTATTTGATTCACACGAAAAGCTACAATCCACGGGCGGAGAAGACCTTTGTCCCCTCCATTTGCAATCGCCTGGACCGAAACACCAGCGGCCTCATTTTAGGCGCGAAGACGGCGGCGGGCCTTCGGGCGGCCAACGGCTGGATTCGGAACCGGGAAGTGGAGAAGTATTACATGACCATTGTGGAAGGGGAGCTGAAGGATGTGCGAAAGGTGGAAAATCGCCTGACAAAAGACGGGGAGAAGAACCGAGTCGTGGAAGGAGACGACGGAAAGGATGCCGTGGGCATTTATCGGCCTCTGAAGCACAGGGGGGATTACACCTTGGTTGAGGCGGAGCTCATTACCGGGCGCACCCATCAAATTCGCCAACAGCTGGCATCCATCGGCCATCCCGTTTTGGGAGACAGAAAATACGGCCGCGCCTCCCGCCGCTTCGGCGAATTGCATCACCAATTGCTTCACGCCTATAAATTGGTCTTCCCCGAAACGGAAGACTTTCCCGAAGTGTCCGGCAAGGTGTTTATTTCCGAGCCCAAGGGAAAATTTCAGCGGATCAGGGAGAGCCTCCATGTATGATTTAGGCTACGGCACGGGCGGCGTGGTAGGGGCCATGGGCCATGCGCTTTGTGAAAAAAGAAAGGAGAGGCCGTGAAGATCATCGATAAGCCCATGGAAAGCGGCGTGGAATCCTTGGCAGAGGGGGATTTCATCGGCGCTACCTTTATTATGCCCAATCGGAAGTGGATCGCGAGGAGCAAAGAAATTTTGTCTCGCTCCGTCGGGTTTTTAGGCGTAAATTTTTTCACCTTCGACGATTTAATGGCGGAGCTCGCCATGGCGCAAACGCGGAATCAGTGGCGGGCGGCCTATGGTTTCCGAAAGCGGCTGGAAGAAGGGGAAACGGCCTTCGCCTCGGTGCGGGACATGGAAAAAATTCGCCGCCTCTTTCAGTGGTGCGACGATGTTTATTACTTGGGTCTTGAGGAAAAGGACCTGCCTTACAGTTGGCGCAAGGACCACTCCGCCCTCCTAGCGGCTTATGCCCGTGCCGTAAAAGACGCAGACTGCATCACGGAAGGCGCTCTGTTCGCCGAGGCCATGACGGCGGAAGTGAATCCGAAGCGGAAGTATATTGTTATGGGCTTTTCCCATTACAAGGAACGCCACCGCCTTCTGCTTGAAAAGTTAGACGCTGCTGCTCATGTGGTGGCGGTCAATCCCTTCGAGGAGGGGAATGAACCGAATGATGCGGAATTGTATCAAACGGTGAACGGGGAGCGGGCCCTGCGCCACATGGTGAAAAAAGTTGCGGAGGCGCTGGCGGAAAATCCGGCGGCGAAGATCGGCGTGGTCATGAATCATGAAGGGGATCGGGCGGCCATGAAGGCGCACCTCTCTTCGGCAAAGATTCCGACCGCAACCTATGCCTACGCCCTCGGCGAGGAGGCGCTGCACCAACTGCGCCTCTTGTGGCGGCGGGGAGAAGACGCACCTTCTGCCTGCGCCTTTTTGCGTGGGGATTTGGCGGAGGTGGAAGGGGCGCCTGCATTGGCGGCGGCCATGGAGGTCTTAGGCGTGAAGGATCTTTCGGAAATCGAGGAAAATCCCCTGCCCTATTACCTTTCCAAGGAGACGAAGGATCTGTTGATCGGACACCAAGCCCTTTTGCGAACCTGGAAGCAAGAGAAAGAAGGCAGCTGGGATGATTTCGCTCACCGCACGGAAGAAGCGGCGGAATCTTTCGGCGAAGAGTCGGCAAAAATGATCGTCGATGCCCTGGCCGAGGCGGAAGGAGATTACGGCAGGATTAACGGCCGGGAGTTTGAATCCATCCTCTGCACCTATTTGGAAAAAGAGGCCGTCTACGGCGTGGACATTCTGTCACTGGATGAGGCCTACGGCGGCGATTACGACCTTCTTCTCGTCGCCTCTTTGGACGGGAAATTTATTCCCGCCAAAAAAGAGGATAGTTTGATGAATCGAGCCATGGCAAAATCCGCCATGGATGTGGGGCTCTATGTGAATTTCTTTCAAGGCGAAGAGACCACGGAAAGGCTACATTACTTAATGGCTTCATCGAAAAAATCCCTGCTCTACAAAGTGGGAAGCGGGGAAGAAGCGCCGATCTTCACGCAGATGAAGGAAATTTATTCCGCGGAAGACTTGGATCAATGGGAGGGGGTCTATGAAAAAAATTGGGACCTGATCTCAGAAGACGACGTCTTTTCCGAAGAAGGGGCGGAATTTATGGCACAGACCCTGAGGGAGAAGGGCCTTTCGCCTTCGGCCCTGGACAGCTATTTACGTTGCCCCTTCCTCTACTTTGCCGAGCGGGTGCTGAAATGTGCGTCGGAGGAAGAAGACGGCCGCCCTGCCATGGCCAAGGGCACCATTTACCACGAAGCGCTGGCTCTGTATTTTTCGAAGAAGCTTTCAAGAGATGGGCTGGCGAATTTTGTGGAAGGGGCCTACGACGAGAAAATGGCGCCCCTCAGGCCCGAATACCTTTGGGCGTGGGAGAAAAAGACCATGGCCCGCGCCCTCCTCGCCGCCGTGGAATCGGAGGAGGAGCGGCTGAACGATGAAAAGAAAAACGGCGCCTTTCGACCGGCGGCCTTTGAAACATCCTTCACCTATCCTTTTAAGGATGTGGAGATTCACGGCGTCATCGATCGGGTGGACAGAAACGAAGCCGGCGACGAAATTTTAATCGACTACAAATCATCGGGGCTTCCCGAATACAAACATGTGGCGGCCCACAAAGTCATGCAGCTCGCCCTTTATGCCCTGGCTCGCCGACACATGGGCAATCGGCCGGCATCGTTGGAATATGTGTCCATAGAAAATGGGAAGGTCTCCATTATGGCGAGGGACACGACACGGGCAGGCAAGTACAGTCGCTTGAGAAACGAAAGAATTTACGATGGCGAGGCCTTCGATGATTTTCTCGACGAAGGGGAGGTCGCTCTGGATCGGACGCTTGTCGCCATGAAAAGCGGCGATTTCAACGAAGCGCCCTTAAGTGAATCGGTGTGTAGTTATTGCGCCTACGGGGATTTGTGCAGGAGGGAGGCGGCAGATGCCACTTGATAAAGAGCAGTTGAAGGCTGCAGAATCCTACGATCGCTCCGTCTTTCTCACTGCCGGCGCCGGCGCGGGAAAGACCAAGGTCTTGACCGAGCGGGTGAAGCGGATTTTATCGAAAACAAGCGAAAATGTTTTGGCCATTACCTTTACCAATCGCGCCGCCGAAGAAATGGCCGCGCGTATGGCGGCGAGCCTTACGGAGGAGGAGACGGACCGCTTGGTGGTAAAGACCATCGACGGCTTTTGCCGCTACCTTCTCTCCATCTATGGCGTGGAGGCGAACACCTTGGGCGGCATGACGCAGCTGGCGGAGGGCGAGGCGCGGGCCCTTTTGGAAAAGAGCTACGAAAAAGTGGCGAAGGACATTTTTTCCGACGGGGCTTTTCTCGATTTTCTGGACATGAAGGCTACCACGGCGAATAATTTTAAAAACACGCTTTTAAAAAGCTACGACGATCTTCGCACCCGCGGCGCCCTCGGGGATTTTCGCCCGAGAGCAATCGCCGATGACGATGTGTTAGATGAATACTTCGATTTTCTGCCCGCCCTTCGCGGCGCCTTAAAGACGAAGGCATCGAAACTGGCCAAGTATTTAGACGAGGCGGATCTCGAGGCAATAAAAGCGGAAAGTGAAGAGGTGCAGCGGGCCTTTCTCCTGGAAATGCCCGACGGGTCGTCGCTGAAAATAGACGAGGACATAAAAAAACGACACGAAGAACTCAGGTATCGCCTGCTTTTAAAGGAAGAGGCGAAAAATCGCCCCTTTATCGAAGCCATCGACCGTGCCCTGAAGCGGTTGGATGAAGCGTATAGGAAAGAGAAGCGGGCCATGGGTGCCGTGGATTTCAGTGATCTTTTGGAAAAGGCCACGGCCCTTTTGGAATCGGGGAAGATTACCTGCGCCTACGATCACATTCTCGTCGATGAGTTTCAGGACACGAATCCCCTGCAGATTCGCATGCTCCGTGCTTTAAAGGGCGATGGGAAACTTTTCGTCGTCGGCGACAGAAAACAATCCATCTACGGCTTTCGCGGCGCCGATGTGGCCGTCGGCGATAATTTCCGCGGCGAGGCCTTAAACGAGGGCACGGAAGCCATGGCCCTTTTGAATAATTACCGCTCCCACAAAGACCTGGTGGCCGCTGTGGGGGATCTCTTTGCGGAAAAAATTCCCGACTACGAGCCCATTACGGGCCACGGGGAAGGGGAGTGGGCCCTAAAGGGCGTGGACCTTGTAGGCGAGGAGGATCCGAAAGAGGCCATTAAAAAAGAAGCCCTGTGGATTGTGGAAGACATTCAAAAGCATCCGTCGACATCCCGGACCCTGCTTTTGTGGCGAAAGCAATACATGGGGATTTACGAATCCATCTTTCGGGACTACGGCATTTCCTATGTGAACCGCAGCGCCGAAGGCTTTTTTCGGGCCCGAGAAGTGCGGGATTTAATCTTGGCCATGGAAGCGAAAGCCACCGGCATCTTTTCCCCGGCCTTTTTGCGCACGCCTTTTATCGGTGCGAATCAGGAAGATCTCTTTCATATGATGAAGGATTCTCCCTGCAGAGAAAGTGTTCGCGAGCGTATGGGGCGCATAGAAAAATTTTTCGAAGACGCGGGCCCCGTCGCCTCTGCCTATAACTTTTTGTTGGCCCTTGTGGAAGAAAGCGGCTTTCGCGCCTACGCCTTTAAAGCGGGCGGGGAGCAGGCCGTAGCCAATGTGGATCAGCTTCTCGCCATGGCAAAAGAATACGACAGGGAAGGGGATCACCTGGAAGGATTTCTCCATAGCCTCCGTGAAAAAGAAGCCACGGAAGAGGTGGGCGCGGCCACATTCGGCGGCGACTGTGCCGTGGAGATCCTCACCATGCACAAGGCCAAGGGATTGGAGTACGACACAGTGTATTTAGGCCATCTCTTCGCCAAGCCCCTGAACGACGGCGGCCTGTGGAACTACAGCGCAGAAAGAGGCGTGGGCATAAACAATCCCGCGGCCCCTGTGATTTACGAAATGAACCGAAGGGCCGCGGCGGAAAAGGCTCGGAGGGAAATTCTTCGCCTGCTCTATGTGGCCATGACTCGGGCGAAGAGCCACGTCTATCTGCTGAAATCAAAAGAGGGGGAAGGGCTTGAGAGCCATTTAACCGACATAGATTTCGCCGAAGGGACGCCTGCGCCCATGGCCGCGCCTGCACATGATGAGGACTTGCCTGAAAAAGCGACGGCTCCCGTCATCGCCATGGCACAGCCGAAGCCCGTGGTTTCCGCGAGCCGCCTCTTAAAGGGGCGGGCCGTTTTCGACGACGGCAAAGAGGGCGTAAAGAGCGAGAAGAATTATATGCAGCTGGGAATTTTGTTTCACCACTACGCCCAGCGTGCCCGCAAGCCCGAGAAAGGCCTTCGGGAAAAGCTTCTGTCCCGCGCCCGAGTTTGCGGCGTGGACCGTGAATTGGATAAGGCCATTAAAAACTACGACGCCACCTTCGGCCGCGGCAAAATCATCGACACAGAAGTGCCCTTCCGCGCGGAATTCGACGGCGTTATGTTGGAAGGCTTTTACGATCAGCTGCGTCAATTGCCTGATGGCATGGCCATCGTGGATTATAAAACCGGCGCGCGAGGCGCACGCACCGGCGCCATGGCCACCTACCGTTTGCAATTGGGCCTTTACGGCACGGCTTACGAAAAAATTAGGGGCACCTTCCCGAAGCTCTACCTCTTCACCACGGCGGACGGCGTATGGACTCAGGTGGAGCTAACGGCAGAAGAGAAAAAAGAGATCGCCGCTCTGCTTCAAGGGGCCATCGGTTGACACAACCCAAGTCCATTGGTAGGATATGCTTAGTAAGCAATAACGACTATTTGAGAGGAGGCCCTATGGAACGAAAATATCGCGTTGAAGGCATGACCTGCTCCGCTTGTTCCGCCGCCGTGGAACGAGAGGTTGCTAAAGTCGACGGCGTGACGAACGTGGCGGTGAACCTGCTTACCAACTCCATGAAAGTGGAGGGCGAGGCAGGCATCGAACCCGCGGTCCTTCATGCCGTGGAAGCGGCGGGTTATAAAGGCTTTTTAGAAGGCGAGGACAAAAAGAGCGAAACCATTGAGGCGGATCCTTTTTCAGAAGAATTGGAATTAAAACGCCGGCGACTCATCGTCTCGGCGATCTTTCTGATTCCCCTCTTGTATATCTCCATGGGCTCCATGATGGGCGCGCCGGTGCCCTCCTTTTTGGAAGGCCGGGACAACCTACTCATCTTTGCCCTGGTGCAATTTATGTTCACCACGGTGATTCTGTTTTTGAATCGACACTACTATGTTAACGGCGGAAAATCCATGATGCGCAAGCACCCGAACATGGACGCCCTCATCGCCATGGGCTCCGGCGCGGCCTACATTTACGGGATCTACGTCATCTTCCAATTGGCCTATGGCTTCGGCCACGGGGACATGGCTCGCGTCGCCCTCTACGGCCACGAGCTTTACTTTGAATCGGCAGCCACCATCGTGGTTTTAATCGACTTAGGGAAATATTTAGAAGCCAAGGCCAAGCACAAAACCTCCGGCGCCATTCGCTCCTTAATGGATCTCACGCCGGAAGTGGCCACGGTGATAAAAGACGGGGAAGAGAAAGTGATTCCCGTGGAAGCCATTGAAATCGGCGACAGGATTCTGCTGAAGCCCGGTGAAAATGTGCCTGTGGACGGCGTGGTGGTGGAAGGCATCTCCTCCGTGGACGAATCCGCCTTAAGCGGCGAGCCCATTCCCGTGGAAAAAACCGCGGGCAGCGAAATTATGGCCGCCACCACCAACGGCCAGGGACGCTTGATTATGGAAGCGAAGCGGGTGGGGGAAGACACCACCATTGCAAAAATTATCGCCCTGGTGGACGACGCCAACGCCACCAAGGCGCCGATCTCGAAAATTGCCGACAAAGTGGCGGGGGTCTTCGTCCCCATTGTTATCGCCATCGCCTTGGCTACCGGCGGCATTTGGCTCGCCCTCGGGGCTGAGCCCGCCTTTGCGCTGAAGCTTGCCATTTCCGTCTTGGTCATCAGCTGCCCCTGCGCACTGGGTCTTGCCACCCCCGTGGCCATTATGGTGGGCACGGGCAAGGGCGCCAAGGCTGGTGTGCTCTTTAAAAGCGCCGAAAGCCTTGAGGTTTTACACCATGCGGACACGGTGATCTTCGACAAGACCGGCACCATCACGAGGGGCAAGCCCTACGTCACCGACGTGGTGGCCGCCGGCATTTCGGCGGAAGAACTATTCGCTACGGCCTACGCCCTGGAAAAGCCTTCGGAGCATCCCTTGGCCGAAGGCGTGATTCGGGCCTACGAAGAAACATACGGAACGGAAAATAAATTAAGCCTCGAGCACTTCGAAGCCATTCCCGGTAGAGGCTTAAAGGCCACCTTAAACGGCGAGACCTATTACGGCGGCAACGAAGCCTTAATGGACTCCGTCGGCGCCGATCTTTCCGTAATCCGCGCGCAACTGGACGCCCTTCTCGCTGAAGGGAAGACGCCCTTGTTTTTTGCGAAAGGCAATGAATTTATCGGCCTTATCGTGGCGAAGGATTTGGTGAAGGCCAATTCCAAACGGGCCCTTGAGAAGCTACATGGCGCCGGGAAAAAACTGATTATGCTCACCGGCGACAACGAAAAGACGGCGAAGGTCATCGGGCAGGATTTGGCCATCGACCACATTCACGCCGGCGTGCTCCCCGATGAAAAAGAAGCCTTCGTGCGTCAATATCAGGAAGCGGGGAAAGTGGCCATGGTCGGCGACGGAATCAACGACGCCCCGGCCCTTGCCAGAAGCGACGTGGGCATTGCCATCGGCGCCGGCACGGACATCGCCATGGAAAGCGCCGATGTGGTCTTAATGCACAGCGATTTAATGGATGTGGTGAGCGCCATGGATCTGTCCAAGGCCACGATTCGAAACATTAAAGAGAATTTATTCTGGGCCTTTTTCTACAATGTCATCTGCATTCCCGTGGCGGCGGGGCTGTTTTACAAGCCCTTCGGCTTGACCCTGAGCCCCATGATCGCGGCACTGGCCATGAGCTTCAGCTCCGTTTTTGTCGTGACCAACGCCCTCAGACTAAATTTCCTTTCATTGGAAAAGGCAGAAAGCGAAAATAAAGAGGAATCCGCCGAGTCCATCGACTTTGTGGAAATTCCCTCTGTAAAAACGAAAACACATGGGTATAATGAAAAAAAGGAGGAGAAAAAAATGGATAAGAAAATTTTAAAAATCGACGGCATGAGCTGCAATCATTGTGTCGGACGTGTCGACAAAGCGTTAAACGAACTTAACGGCGTGAAGGCGTCGGTAACTTTGGACCCTCAAGAAGCCATTGTGGAAGGCGAAAAGCTGGACAGCGCCTTATTAAAAAAAGCAGTGGAAGATGCAGGCTATACAGTCACAGCGGTTGAGTAGATGAAAGCGCCGACGGCGCTTTTTTCTGTTAGGAGGAATTGTGGCAGAATTTAGATTTGAAATCGTGGAGCACTTAGGCGTCTTGTCTGAATCGCCGAACGGTTGGAAAAAAGAATTAAATCGCGTATCCTACAACGGCGCCGATCCGAAATTCGATCTGCGCGCATGGAACGAAGATCACTCGAAAATGAGCAAGGGCATTACCTTGTCCGTCGATGAATTTGAAGCACTGAGAGAATTAATTAAGTAAGGGAGCGGATCATGGCCAAGTTAGGAATTATCGGCGCAGGACACGTTGGCGAAATCGTCGCCTATACGCGGGCTTTGCGCGGCGGATGCACACACATTACACTACACGACATTAACGACAAGCGCTTAGACGGCGTGGTCAGCGATTTGGAAGATGCCACGGGCTTTTACCCCCACAACACCCATTTCGTCGCCGGCACCATTGAAGATGTGGCGGCAAGCGACATGATCGTCGTCTGTGCCGGGCGCATTCCCGAAGACGGCCAACGGCGAAACGAATACGCCGCCAATTACGCCGATGTGAAAGACTACATCCCCAAGGTCATGGCCGCCGGCTTTAAAGGCATTTTCGTCGTGGTCACCAATCCCTGCGATGCCATCGCCTACCGTGTGTGGGAACTTTCCGGCATGGACGCCTCCCGCATCATCGGAAGCGGCACGGCGTTGGATTCGGAACGAAGCCGCACCATCTTGGCCCGCCACTTCGACGTGAGCCCGAGCAATGTACACAGCATGATGCTGGGCGAACACGGCGACAGCCAATTCTTGCCCTATTCCCAAGTGAAGATCAATGACATTCCCTTGGAACGCTATTTAAAAGAACACGACGTGACGCTGGATGCGGCGGAAGTGGAAAAATCCATCATCTATCGCGGCCACCGCGCCTTCTTCGGCAAAGGCTCCACCCAATACGGCATCGCCAACACGGTAAACACCATCTTAGACGCCGTTCTTTACGACGAAAAGAAAACACTGCAAGTCTCCGCCCTTCACAACGGCGAATACGGCGTAAAAGACGTCTACGTCTCCACGCCCTGCGTCATCGGCAAAGACGGCATCGAAGAAATCGTCGAGCTTGATTTAACCGACGAAGAGCGGAAACAATACACCGACAGTGCCGAAATGATCCGCAGCTACCTCGTATGAGGGAACTAAAAAACGCCTTTCGCCGCTTCATGGCCGGTCGCTACGGTTGGGACGAGCTGAACACCTTGCTCTTCGCCGTATCCCTTCTCTTGCGCATGGCCGGGCGCTATTTCGAGAAGGGCTATTGGTCCGGCGGGGCCCTCGTGCTCCTGTTCATGGTGATTTTTCGCGCCTATTCCCGGGAGCGAGGTAAGCGCCGGGAAGAAAACACGGGCTTTTTAAACGCCCTTCGCCCGGCAAAGCGGTTTTTCAGGCGGCTGAAAGACCTGCGGCACTTCCGCTACATTCACTGCCCGTCTTGCAACAAAACCGCCCGCCTGCCGCGGGGTGCAGGCAAAGTAAAGATCACTTGTCCCTACTGCCATTTTGTCTATGAACGCAGAGTCTAGGGGCTAAGGACGAGAAATTCGGCATCTTGCCGTGATTTTTTGCCCGAAACTGTAGATTTTAATGCCCTTATGGTATAATGCTTTAGATATAAATTATGGAGGGATAAAGGATGACAGAGATCAAAAAGCAAGAAAAGAATAAAGTTTACTTCGACCTGACGGTTCCCCATGCGGAAATCAAAGAAGCGGAGTCGAAAGTTTATAAACGCAACAAAAATTACTTTAACGTACCCGGGTTCCGCAAGGGTCACGCGCCGAAGAAAATCATCGAACAATTCTATGGCAGCGGCATTTTCTTTGAAGACGCACTGAACGAAGTGCTCCCGAAGATCTATCAAGACGCCCTGGAAGAATTAAAACTGGAAGTCATCGACCAACCGGAAATCGACATCGACGAAGAAAACTTCGATCGCAGCAAGGATCTTATCGTCGAAGTCAGCGTTGAAATTAAGCCGGAAGTGGTTTTAGGCGAATACAAGGGCCTTGAAATCGAAGCCGTTCCCGACGAAGTTTCCGACGAAATGATCGACAACGAAATCGACAAGCAACGCCACTTAAATGCCCGTCACATTAATATCGATGACCGCGCCGCAGAAGACGGCGACAAAGTCAACATCGACTTTGAAGGAAAAGTCGACGGCGTCGCCTTTGAAGGCGGCAGTGCCGAAGACCAAGAATTGGAATTAGGCAGCGGCAGCTTTATTCCGGGCTTTGAAGAAGCCATCGTCGGCCACGAAATCGGCGAAACCTTCGACATCGACGTGAAATTCCCGGAAGATTACTTTAACGAAGAATTAAAGGGCAAAGACGCCGTCTTTACCATTACCTTAAATTCCATCGCCGTGGAAGAATTGCCGGAAGTGGACGACGAGTTCATTAAAGACATTTCCGAATTCGACACCGTCGACGAATACAAGGCGGATCTGAAAAAGCAAAAGACCGAAGAAGTCGAAGCCAATGCGAAAAACATTCGCATGGACCGCGCGCTGGAAGCCGCCGCAGCCAATGCCAAGGTGGATGTGCCGGAAGTCATGGTCAACAATGCCATCGATGAACAAATCCGCAACATGGACAACAACATGCGTAGCCAAGGCCTGCAACTGGAACAATACCTGCAAATGTTGGGCCAAAGCTTAGATAACTTCAAAAACTCCATGCGTCCCGATGCTGAAAAGGAAGTATTGAAGTCCTTGGTGCTCGAAGCCATTGTGGAAGCGGAAAAATTCGAAATCACCGATGACGAAGTGGAAGCTTACGCCAGAGAAATGTCCGAACGCTACTTTAAAGGCGACGAAGACAAACAAGAAGAAATGGTCAAGACCATGATGGAATCCAACAAGGACCTCATGAAGTCTGACTTAGAACGCAAAAAAGCCGTCGAACTTCTCGTAGACAATGCGAAAGAAGTGGAAGGCTTAAATAAAGACGAAAGCGAAGAAGCATAAGAGGCTGCACGAGCCTCGCAAAGGAGGCATAAGTATGGCACTGGTACCCATGGTCGTGGAACAAACCAATCGCGGCGAAAGAAGCTACGATATTTATTCCCGACTCTTAAAAGACCGGATTATCTTTTTAACCGGTGAAGTGAACGATCAAATGGCGGATTTAATCGTCGCCCAACTTTTGTTTTTGGAATCGGAAGATCCGGACAAAGACATTCAAATTTATATAAACTCTCCCGGCGGCTCCGTGAGCGCGGGCTTTGCCATCTACGACACGATGCAATACATCAAGCCCGACGTCTCCACCATTTGCGTGGGTCTCGCCGCATCCATGGGCGCGTTTCTGCTCCTGGCCGGCGAAAAGGGCAAGCGCTATGCCCTGCCCAATGCGGACATTATGATCCACCAACCCTTGGGCGGCGCTCAAGGTCAGGCATCGGATATTCAAATTCACGCGGAAAAAATCTTAAAGACCCGCAAGCAATTAAACGCCATCATCGCCGAGCGAACCGGCCAAACCATGAAAAAAGTGGAAAAAGATACGGATCGCGACTTCTTTATGTCGGCTGAAGAGGCGAAAGCTTACGGTATCATCGACGATGTCATCGTCAAACGGAAATAGTTAGGAGCATCATGACAGAAGAGAAAAAAGATCAGCGTTGCTCGTTTTGCGGCAAGTCCAAAGATCAGGTGCAGAAACTGATTAAAGGGCCCGACGCCTATATTTGTGACGAATGCATTCATTTGTGCGAAGATATTTTAAGACAGGAAATGGCGCCGAAAGAGGCGGCCAATTCCGATCACCTGCCCACGCCGGCGGAAATTAAAGCGACCTTAGACGACTACGTCATTCGCCAGGAAAGCGCCAAGCGCGCCCTGGCCGTGGCCGTTTACAATCACTACAAGCGCATTCGCACCCAAGAGGCCGGCGCAGGCGACGACAGCGTTGAAATTCAAAAGAGCAATATATTAATGGTGGGCCCCACAGGCAGCGGCAAAACCCTTTTGGCGCAGACCATGGCCCGCATCCTGGATGTGCCCTTCGCCATCGCCGATGCCACCTCCCTCACCGAGGCGGGCTATGTCGGCGAAGATGTGGAAAATATTATTCTGAAGCTGATTCAAGCGGCGGATTACGACATCGAGGCGGCGGAAAGAGGCATTATCTATGTGGACGAAATCGACAAAATCGCCCGCAAATCGGAAAATGTCTCCATTACCCGTGACGTGAGCGGCGAAGGGGTGCAACAAGCCCTTTTAAAACTCATCGAAGGCACGGAAGCCAATGTCCCCCCGCAAGGCGGCAGAAAGCATCCGAACCAGGAATTTATTCAAGTGGATACGTCCAACATCCTCTTTATCTTAGGCGGCGCCTTCGATTCTTTGGATAAAACCATCGAAGCCCGCTTAGGCAAAGGCGGCATCGGCTTCGGTACGGAAATCAAACGGAGCAAGCACGACGAGGTGAACCTTCTGGAAGAACTGGAAGGGGAAGATCTCTTGAAATACGGCTTGATCCCGGAATTTATCGGCCGATTACCCGTCACCGTCACCTTGGAAGAGCTGGATAAAGACGCCTTGGTCCACATCCTGACTCAACCGAAAAACGCCATTGTGAAACAGTACAAAGCCCTCTTCGCCATGGACGGCGTGGAACTGGTATTCGAAGAAGATGCTTTAGACGCCATTGCGGAAAAAGCCATCAAAAAGAAATCCGGCGCTCGCGGCTTGAGAGGCACCATCGAAGAGATCATGATGGACACCATGTTCGAAATTCCTTCCATGAACGACGTAAAACGCGTCATCGTGACCAAGGCCAGCGTCGAAGGCGACGAGGCCCCGATCATGGAAAGAGACGAGCCCTTGAAAAAGATCTCGTCGGATCAATAAGCGAAAGGCTCACCTAGGTGGGCCTTTTTATATAAGGAGAAACTATGGCAATAAAAACGGAAAACGGAAATTTTCCCCTTCTGGCCCTAAGGGATATGGTCATTTTGCCCCACGTCATCACCCATTTTGACGCGGCGAGAAAGCCTTCGGTGGCGGCAATCGAGCGAGCAGACGGCGCAGGCGGCTACCTCTTTGTGGTGACACAGAGAGATCCCGAAGTGGAAGAGCCCGAAGTGGAAGACCTTTACGAGACGGGCACCATTTGCAAGATCAATCAGATCCTGCGCCTGCCCGGGGGCATCGTGCGTGTCCTCGTCAAAGGCGTGGCTCGCGGCGTGATTCAGTCGGTGGACACCTCCGGCAAGTGGATGGAAGCCGAGGTGGCCCGCTACGACGACACAGAGGAGGCCATGGAGCCGGAACTCGAGGCCCTTTTGCGCCTCACGGAAGACGACCTGGACGAATACATCGAAAAAAACAACAAGATCTACCCCGGTCTTTTGGATTCGGTGATTAATTACGACACGCCTCAGGCCTTTGCCGACACGGTGGCGGGCTATGTGAACATGAAGGCGGAAGATGCCCAAAGCATTCTCGACGCCATGGACGTGAAGGAGCGGCTCATGCGCCTGCACACCATTTTAATGCGAGAAAATGAGCTCTTGCGCATTTCCAACGCCATCGACGACAAGGTGAAGCATTCCATTAACGAAAACCAAAAGGAATACTTCCTGAAAGAGCAAATGCGGGTCATCCAAAAGGAACTCACCGGGGAAGAAGAAGAGGAAGTGGCGGAATATCGCCGCCGCCTGGAAGAGAAGGCCCTGCCCGAAGCGGTGCGGGAAAAGGCGGAGAAAGAGCTGAAGAAGCTGGAGCGCATCAACGCCGCGTCGCCGGAGTATGCGGGCCAGACCAATTACCTGGATTGGATTTTGGATCTGCCCTGGTGTGAATCGGCGGAAGAAGAGCACAGCTTAAAAGAAGCCCGCAAAATTTTAGACGAGGCCCACTACGGCTTAAAGGACATTAAAGAGCGGATTTTGGAATTTATCGCCCTGAGGAAAAAATCTCCGGACGCCAAATCCCCCATCCTTTGCCTCGTCGGCCCGCCGGGGGTAGGCAAGACCAGCATCGCCGCCTCCGTGGCGGAAGCGCTGAACAAGCCCTATGTCCGCATGAGCTTAGGCGGCATGACCGACGAAAACGAAATTCGCGGCCACCGCAGAACCTATGTGGGCGCCATGCCCGGCCGTGTCATCAGCTTGATGAAAGAGGCGAAGACAAACAATCCCCTCTTCCTTCTCGACGAAATCGACAAAGTGGGCAACGATTACCGCGGCGATCCGGCCTCCGGTCTCTTGGAAGTGTTGGATCCGTCGCAAAACAACACCTTCACCGATCGGTTTTTGGAAATCCCCTTCGATTTGTCGAAAGTCTTTTTCATCACCACGGCCAACACCACCAAGACCATTCCGGCGCCCCTTTTGGACCGTATGGAGATCATCACCATCGGCGGCTACACCCCCGAGGAGAAAAAAGAAATCGCCAAACGCCATTTGTGGCCCAAGCATTTAAAAGACGTGGGCTACAGCGCCGATGCCATGACCATTTCCGACAACGCCATCGACACCATGATCGAAAACTACACGAAAGAAGCCGGGGTCCGCATGTTGGACAAGGAGCTGGCGAAAATCGTGCGCAAGGTGAATTTGGAATTTTTGGAAACGGGCAAGGAAAAGGCCCACATTACCAATCGCAATCTGAATAAATATTTAGGCGAGAAAAAGGCCTTGGAAAAGGACATCGAAGAGGAAAACCTCATCGGCTACGTCAACGGCTTGGCTTGGACGGCAGTGGGCGGCGTGCTTTTGGGCATCGAAGTAAACATCGTGCCCGGCAAGGGCAAGATTCAACTCACCGGCCAACTGGGCAATGTCATGAGGGAATCGGCCCAGGCGGCCCTCACCTATATTTGGAGCGTGGAAGAAAAATTGGGCCTTCCCGAAGACTTTAAGGACAAACACGACATTCACATTCACGTTCCCGACGGCGCTACGCCGAAAGACGGTCCCTCCGCAGGCATCGCCATGACCACGGCCCTGTACTCCGCCATGGCGAAGATTCCCGTGAATCGCTTCGTGGCCATGACCGGCGAAGTCACTTTAAGAGGCCGCGTGCTTCCCATCGGCGGGCTCAAGGAGAAACTCCTCGCCGCGCAACGAGCCGGGGTGAAAACCGTCCTCGTGCCCAAGGCCAATCTCAGGGACTTAAAGGACATGGATTCTCCCTCCATTAAAAAGCTCAACGTCATCGGTGTGGAGCACATGGATGAAGTATTGAAAGAGGCGATGGTACGTGAAGATACGTCAGTGTGATTTAGAAAAAGTCGCCGTTAAAAAAGAGCAATACCCGCCGGCGGACTTGCCGGAGTTTGCCTTTTGCGGCCGTTCCAATGTGGGCAAGAGCAGCTTCACCAACGCCATGTTGGGAAGAAAAAACCTGGCCCGCACCAGCGGCAAGCCGGGAAAGACCCGCACCATTAATTTTTATCGCATCAACGATGCCCTGCGCCTCGTGGATTTGCCGGGCTACGGCTACGCCGTGGCGTCGAAAAAAGACCAAGACGCCTGGGCCAAGACCATTAACGAATACCTTGAGAGCCGCGACAATTTGGCGGAGCTGATCCTCCTCGTGGACATGCGCCACGAACCCACGGCCAAGGACAAGGAAATGTATGCATGGATCGTGGAAAACGGCTTTGCCGGCCTCGTCGTGGCCACAAAGGCCGACAAGTTGTCGAAGAACCAAAGGCAAAAGGCTTTTTCCATTATAAAAAAAGCCCTCCACATTCCCTACGACGACCTCATCGTTCCCTACAGCGCCGTCACCAAAGAAAATGTGGACGTGCTCTGGGAGATCCTCGAGGATATGGCGGCCTATTACAAGAAAAAAGACTGAAAAAAATCCATTGGGCACGGGCTCAATGGATTTTCTATGTAAAAAGAGCAATAAAAAAGGCGCGGTACGAACCGCGACCTTTGCATGCGATTATTCAGCCTTTTCGAAGTCGTCTTTGCCTGCGCCGCAGAGGGGGCATTCCCAATCAGCGGGAAGATCAGCAAAAGCGGTGCCGGCTGCGATACCGTTGTCCGGATCGCCTTCGGCGGGATCGTAAATGTAACCACATACTTGGCATTCATATTTGTCCATGTGTTGAACTCCTTTCAATTGTTAACTTGTCAACCTAGATTAATTATACCCGCTGGATAGAAAAAGTAACAGAGAAAATGAAAATTTTGAAGCGGAAAAAAGGGGAAGAAACACAGAAGGAAAATTCCCTTTTGTCGTGGTTTTTGCGACGCTTTCTTGGGTAAAAAGAAAGCATAGGGGGAAAGACATGAGAAAAGTGCGTACCTTTCAAGGGTCCGTGGCCAGCGACATGGCGGCGCTGCGTCGTTTTATCGCCGACGCCATGGAGGTGATCTCGGCTTATATTCCCAATCGGGATTTACAATATGATATTCGCCTGATTATCGACGAGCTCATGGTCAACGGCGCCGATCACGGGAACGCATGGAATCGGGACAAGCAGGTCTTTTTGCGCGTGGACGTGGAGCCCGGCTTAATGCGCATCGCCGTGCGAGATGAAGGGGAAGGCTTTTATTACTCCGCGGATGATTTTGAATGCACCACCGAAAGCTGCTGCGGACGCGGGCTTTTTATCGTGGAATCCATTTGCCGCTCCGTGGAATACAAGGGCAATGCCATTCACTGTTTAATGGATTTGGTTTAAAACTTCGGCAATCGCCTTTCGCGAAAGGGGAAAATGCTGTATAATAGATAAGTTGAAGGATTGGGCAACCGATCCTATTTTTATAGCGGCATTTGCCGAGAAAGGAAGTTTATGGAACAGAGAGATATTCGAAATATAGCCATTATTGCCCACGTCGATCACGGAAAGACCACCTTGGTCGATGTGCTGCTCAGGCAATCCGGCGTGTTCCGTGACAATCAAGTGGTAGCGGAGCGGGTCATGGACTCCGGCGACATCGAAAAGGAACGGGGCATTACGATTCTTTCGAAAAACACCGCCATCCAATACGGGGATACGAAGATCAATATTATCGACACGCCGGGCCACGCGGATTTCGGCGGCGAAGTGGAACGGGTGTTGAAGATGGTCTCCGGCGTGGTCCTCCTGGTGGATGCCTTCGAAGGCCCCATGCCTCAAACGAAATTCGTATTGAAAAAATCCTTCGAGCTGGGTCTGGATGTCATCGTCTGCATTAACAAAGTGGACCGCCCCGGCGCACGGCCGGAAGAAGTGGAAAACGAAGTGTTGGATCTGTTTATCGAATTGGGCGCCGACGAAGACGTGTTGGATTCCCCCTTTATCTACGCTTCGGCCAAGGAAGGCTGGGCGTCGGAATCCGCCGATGTCAAAGGCGAAAACATGAAGCCCCTTTTCGAAGCGATTTTAAAACACATCGAACCGCCGGCCATGGATGTGGATAAACCGGCACAGCTTTTAATTTCCACCATCGACTACAACGAATATGTGGGCCGCATCGGCATCGGCCGCATCGAAAACGGCGCCATTAAAAAAGGCGACAGCATGGTGCTTTTAAATGCCGCCGACCCTGACAAGCGGGAATCGGTGAAGATCAACAAGATCTACGAATTCGAAGGCCTGGACCGTGTGGAAAAAGACGGCTCCTCCGCCGGAAACATCGTGGCCGTGACGGGGATCGAAGACATTAATATCGGCGACACCATTGCAGATCCGGACAAAGGCGAAGCCCTGGAATTTGTAAAAATCTCCGAGCCCACCCTGTCCATGACCTTCTCCGTCAACGACTCGCCCTTTGCGGGCAGAGAAGGGGAGTTCGTCACCTCCCGCCAATTGAGAACCCGCCTCTACCGGGAACTGGAAACAGACGTGAGCTTAAAGGTGGAAGATACAGACAGCACCGATGCCTTTAAGGTCAGCGGCCGCGGCGAGCTGCACCTCTCCGTTTTAATCGAAAACCTGCGCCGAGAAGGCTATGAATTCCAAGTTTCCAAGCCGGAAGTCCTCTACAAAACCGTGGACGGAAAGCGCTACGAGCCCATGGAAAAAGTCACCATCGACGTGAATCAGGAATTTATCGGCTCCATTATCGAAAAATTGGGCCGCAGAAAAGGCGAACTTTTGACCATGCAAGAGCCGGACGGCGGCTATTCCCGCCTCGTCTTCCGCATTCCCGCCCGTGGCCTCATCGGCTACCGTCAGGAATTTATTACGGACACTAAGGGCAACGGCATTATGAACTCCCAGTTCGAAGACTACGCGCCCTACAAAGGCGACATTCCCCGCCGCAAAACCGGCTCCATTATCTCCTTCGACACGGGCACTGCATCGGCCTACGGTCTGCACAATGCTCAAGACCGCGGCGATCTCTTCGTGGAACCGGGCGAAGATGTTTACGCCGGCATGGTGGTAGGCTCCTCGCCGAAAGGGCTGGATCTCGAGGTCAGCGTCACCAAGACGAAGAAGCAAACCAATGTGCGGGCATCGGGTAGCGACGAAGCCCTGCGCCTGTCGCCCATTCGGGATTTAAGTTTGGAAGAAGCCATCGAGTTTATCGAAGAAGACGAGCTCATCGAGATTACGCCGCAATCCTTTAGAATCAGAAAGACCATTTTAGATTCCAACAAGCGTTACAAAGCCAACAAAAACAAGTAACAGGAGGGAAATTATGTCGAAGGAAAAAGCGTACGCCTATTTAGAAAAAAAGGGCCTCACGGACCACTTTATCGAAACGGAAGAATCCACCGCCACCGTTGAAATGGCCGCCGCCGTTTTAGGCGTGACGCCGGGGGAAATCGCCAAGTCCCTTACCTTCCGCAATGCCGAAAAAGAGCCGATTTTAATCGTCATGGCCGGGGACAAGCGGGTGGACAATAAAAAGTTCAAGGCCGCCTTCCAAACCAAGGCGAAAATGCTCTCTGCCGAAGAAGTTGCCGAAGAAATCGGCCACGAAGTCGGTGGTGTGACCCCCTTCGGCGTCAATCCCGGCGTGAAAGTGTATTTAGACGAAAGCTTAAAAGCTTACGACGTGGTTTATCCCGCCTGCGGCTCGGAATACGCCGTGGCAAAATTTGCCGTCGACGAATTGATCCACGCCGTTGACGGGGAAGGCTTCGTCGACGTGTCGAAATAGCTTAGGCTTTCCCGCCTCTTTGCCAAGGCTTGGATATTATCTGCTATACTGGTGAAAAAGGAGGGAGTCCATGGAAATGACAAGCATGGTACAAGATGCCGTGGATCGGAAAAAAGAAAAGAAACGAAGAAAGCGCCGTCGCCGGCGGGTGCGCCGCTTGATTTTTCTCGCCATCCTCTTGGCTGTGTTGGCGAAGTTCGGCTATCTCGACGGCTTCATTCACGATCCCCAAGACCAGGGACAAGAAATGCTTCGCCGCATGGCGGTGCTTAAAACCACCCTTGTGGAACATTTCCCGGACATTCGCCTGTGGATTGCAGATAAGTTAAATTACATCGCGCAGTTTTTATAAGGCTTCGGCTTCGGCCGGAGCTTTTTCCATGTCCGTTTGCTTTTAAAGAGCGCCTGTGGGAAAATAAAATCAGGAGGCATTATGTTTGGATTTAAGAAAAAACCGAAGACCTTATACGGAAAAATCGTCGAAGATCCCCGGGTGGACATCGGCGACGACGGCAGCTACGAATGGGCCGTCCTCAATAAAGAAATGACACCGACGCTGGTGAATACCGACGCCCTGGACGTGGGCATTATGGAATACTTCGGCCGGGAGCCCTTTGCCATGGAGCACATCGACCGCTTTTTTGAAAAGAACCGGGCACTGGAAGCTGTGGGCCGCTTCGAGCAGTGGCTCTTCGCCCTGGATCAAATGGAGCGTCCCTTTTTGGGCCTCGCCATTTTGCTTATGCGGGACAGCGAAGTCATTGAGGCGAAAAAATTCGGCATCTACCTGACCCGCTACACGGATCTTTCCCACAAGACCCAGGCGCGGGCCATCGTGGAAAACTTGGGCCGCCACGACGCATTCAGCTACTACGCCTTAGACGCCCTCTTAAAGAGCGAAGGGGGCAGCTACGCCTTTTACGAATTGGGCTCCACCTTAGAGGGCAGGGCCCACGACATTTACGACCACATGGCCAAGGAGCTCTTGGAGAAAGGGAAAAAATGAAATTAGGAAAAGTACAACAGTTAAAACTCGTGGAAAAGGGAAAATACCTTTGGGCCACCGACGGCGAAAAGGAAGTGCCCATTCACGGCGAGATGCGGGGCAAAGACGGAGAGATGCGGGACGTGTTTTTGTACCGTGAAAACAACGGGCAAATCGCCGGCATGCTTGAGGCGCCCTTCATCCAAGTGGGAGAAGTGGCCAAGCTGAAAGTGGTGGCCAAGTCGAAAATCGGCTACTTCGTCGGCATTAACGCACCGAAAGATATCTTGCTTCCCTTCTCCGAAGCCACGGAGCGCATCGCAGAAGGAGAAAAATACCTCTTTACCATGTACGTGGACAAGTCCGAGCGCTTGGCCGTTTCCATGGAAATTAAAGACGCATTAAAATCAAACAGCCCCTACAAAAAAGGAGATCGGGTCACGGGCACGGTGTACCACGTAGGCAAAAGCGGCGTCCTCGTCGCCGTGGACGACACCTACGACGGCCGCATTCCCAAGCAAGAGATGAAGGGAATCTACCACGCGGGAGATACGGTGGAAGTGCGGGTGGCCAATGTGCTGGACGACGGCAAACTTACTTTGTCGCTGCGAGACTTTGCCCACGTGCAAATGCTTCAGGATTCCGACGTGCTCCTGGGCCTTATGGATGAAATGGGCGGCAAACTCCCCGTCGGTGACAAATCCGATCCCGAGGCAATCAAGCGCCTTACGGGCATGACGAAAAAAGCCTTTAAGCGGGCCGTGGGCAAGCTTTATAAAGAAGGCAAGGCGATTCCCGGGCCCACGGAAACGAGACGGAAGTAATGGAAGTCTTCGACAAGGTGCGCCTCGCAATTACGGACTACGACTATCGGGGCCGCGGCATGGGCAAAGCCGACGGCGCCGTCATCTTTTTAGACGGCGGGGAAATCGGCGACGTGGTGGATGTGACCATCGTGAAAAAGAAGAAGCGCTTTTTCGAAGGAGAAATTCTCTCTTACGAGAAAAAATCCCCTTACCGCGTAAAAAATTCCTGTCCCTACACGAACTGCAATGGCTGCGCCTTTTTGTCCCTGGACCGAAAAGAGGAGCTGAATTGGAAGCGGCGGCGGGTGGCCGATGCCTTATCCCGCATCGGCGATGTGGCTGTGGCCGTGGATCCCGTCACTACGCGTGGCGAGAGCACGGGCTACCGCAACCACATGCAGTTTCACGTGAAAGACAGAAAGCTCACCCTCTACGGCAAAGGCGGCGAAGTTATTTCCATAAAAAGATGCCTGATGCAGACGGAAAAAGCCAACGCCATCCTCGCCGCCATGCAGGGGGAAAAGTGGCTGGATGAGGTGGCCCTCGTGGGCATTCGCACCACCCGTCGGGGCGAGAGTATGGTGATTTTGTCCGGACCCAAGGACATGAAGGACAACCTCCTTCACGGCGCCGTGGCCTTTGCCGTGGAAGCCGGGGTGGACAGCTTGTACTACACGAAAAACACCAATCCCAGCTTCCACTACGGCAGAAAGATGGAGCACCTTTACGGGAAGAAAGAAATCACCGAAACCTTGGCCGGCTACGACTACGGCATCTTCGGCTCCAATTTCTTTCAGGTGAACCCCATGGGTGCCGAGGCCATTATCGACAACGTGGTGAGCAATGTTGAGCCGGGCAAAAATGTGGTGGAGCTATACGCCGGCATCGGCACCATCACTCTGCCTTTGAGCGAACAGGCTGCGGCCGTGGTGGCCAACGAATACGCCGAAGCCTCCGTGGATTACGCACGGAAGACGGCGGAAGATAACGGCGTCAACAATGTGCGCTACATCGCCGGTGCGGCGGAAAAAATCATGCCCCGCATCGCCGAAGAGGAGCAGGTGGACGTCCTCGTCGTGGATCCACCGCGGGCCGGGCTCGATCCCATGGTCGTCGAAGGTGCCATTCAAGCGTCGCCTGAAACCATGATCTACGTCAGCTGCAATCCATCCACCCTGGCGCGAGATCTGGCCCTGTTAAAGGAACAATTCTATATTGAAGCCCTCACCCCCATCGACATGTTTCCCCATACTGCGGCAGTGGAGTGCGTGGCGGTATTAAGGAGAAAATAAAGGGTTACTCGAATGTGTGAACTATTTTGTGACAGTTAAAAAGCGAAACGAAGCCATAGTAGGGAGACGAATAATGAAAAAAATGTTTTACACTACTAATAATACGAATATAGCAAGAAATCTAAGAGAGTGGGCTTTATGCATAGTAGCAGCGTTCTTGTTGGCACTATTCATAAGAACCTTTATTTTTCAAACTGCTCGTGTTGACGGAAGTTCTATGTATCCTACCTTTGAAGATCGAGACTTATTAATTGTCAAAAAATACGAAAATATCATCAACCCTAATAAATACACGAGGGGAGATATTATTATTTTCTCTCCTCCAACTAAAGATTATAAAAAATTATACATTAAAAGAGTAATAGGCTTACCGGGTGATAAGATAAGCATAGAAGAAGGCAAGATATATATTAACGACACACCTCTAAATGAAGCATACATCGAAGATGGTATGTACACGGAGGCAATTCATTTAGCCGGGCCTCATACTATTTCGGATGATGAACTGTTTGTCGTTGGCGATAATAGGGAGCCCGGAGGAAGCATTGACAGCAGGACTTTTGGCGACGTTCCTTTTAAGAATGTCGTAGGTAAAGTGAGTTATCGACTTTTCCCCTTAACAAAAACAAGACATTTTAATTAAATACTATTTAAAAGAACAATTCCATATAGAGCCCCTTATCCCCATCGACATGTTTTCCCATAGGTTGGCGGTGGAGACGGTAGCGCTTTTGTCCAAACTCGATGTCGATAAGCATATAAATATTGAAATTGAGCTAGATGAGCTTGATTTGACAAGTGCTGAAAGTGAGGCAACATATGCTCAAATCAAAGAATATGTTTGGAATAAATTTAAATTAAAAGTTCCGACATTATATATTGCACTTGACTTGACAATTCAAGATAAAAAAAGAAGCAGATCCCCAAGGGCTGCTTCGTCATTTTTCCGTAAGTGTCCGTACACTTACTGTGCTTGCTATAAAAGAATAATTAGAGTAACAAGCGTTAAGCTTATATTTGATTGATTGAGAATATTATATCATAAATACATAAATAGTAAAAAAATCATATTTTGATTAAGTAGTCAGGCATTTACTTTTTTCTAAAAGTGAAGTATACTTCGCACATGATGCGTACTTCACTTTTTTATGATGAGGGAGTTTATGAAAAATATACTTAAACAATTAAGAGAAAATAAGCAGTGGACCCAAAAGGAATTGTCAACTAAATTAGGAGTTTCTACGAGAACAATAATTTCTTTAGAGAAGGGGTATTTTAATCCATCAATAAAAGTTGCATATAAGTGCAGTTTAATATTTGGGTGTCCAATAGAAAAAATATTTTGTCTTGAAGAAAATTACGATGATGATAGGAAAGAGATTTTAAGGTAAATAATATGGATTATATGAGCCATCTTTATGGAAGAAATAAGAAAAAAATAGTGGAGAATTCAAAAGGCAGGATTTGTGAATATTGTGATTTGGAAAATGGAAAGTATGTCATTACAGAGTATGAAGTCTTTAAGGGTGTAAGAGTATTCTATAACGATATACACACATCAAAAATTACAAGTAGTATTCCTAAGGATTCTCTTAATGAAAGGCGATATGAAATCAATCATTGTAGAGAAGGAAGGTTTGAGTGTGTATTAAGAGACGGAACTGTAACATATATGGAAGCTGGAGATTTTGCAATTAACTTAATAAGTAACAGTTCTAAAGAATCATTTTTCCCCATAAGTCATTATCATGGCATTACTTTTTGTATTACACCTTCGGAGTTTGATGATGAACTACATCTTTTAGAAAAAATGTTTGGGATAAACTATGAAGATGTTTTGGCTGACCTTTGCCACGATAATAAACTTTTTATTCAGAGAGCTACATCTGAGATTGAACATATTTTTTTTGAAATGTATAAAGTACCGGATGATATTCTGGTTGGATATTTAAAGGTAAAATTCCAAGAATTATTCTTATATCTCACAGCAGTTAAAAATAATATGTCTTATAGCGATAGACAATATTTTGCCAAAAATAATATTGAAATTGTGAAAAAGATAAATGAATATGTATTGCAGAATTTCACTGAAACAATAACATATGAAAAACTGTCTGAAACATTCAATATAAAAATTACTACAATGAAAAACTGTTATAAGAGTATATATGGTGAAACGATTAATGACACGATAATAAAAAAGAGATTAGAAGAGGCAGCACTTTTGTTGAAAAACTCGGCGTTGTCTATAACAGGGATTGCAATTCAAGTTGGATATACGGATCATTCTAAATTTTCCAATGCGTTCAAAAAAAGGTATAATCTGACTCCTTCGGAATATAAAAAAATATCTAAAACAGCACATCTGGTCTGATTCAGCAAGCGATTTGAGTTAGATAGTGCTAACATAAACATTACTTATAGAAAAGGAGGAATGTTTATGGAAAGCACAAAAAAATTATCCATAAAAGATTTAGCAACTATAGGAATCTTTTCTGCAATTATGATTGTGGTCTTTATAGCTTTTTCGATGATCACAGGAGCATCTCTATTTTTTAACATGATTTTTAATGCGGTGTTTACAGCGTTAATTTTGGGGCCTTTTTTCGTTTATATGGCGATGAAAGTCGGGAAACCCGGAGTTGCTCTAATTTATAATATCTTACAAGCGGTTTTGGCAACTGTATTTATGGGACCGTTTATGATTCCTTGGTTCGTAGGTGGCGGTATCATCGCAGAATTATCTATGATAGGCACTGATAGTTATAGGAATATAAAAAGAATTACGATTGCTTGGATTATTACATCTCTCACAAGGGCTGCGCATGGAATGAGTGAAATATGGTTTTTCAAAGATGCATTTCTTAAAACAGGAGTGTCTCCTGAACAAGTTCAAGTTCAAACACAATATTACACAGATACAAAGTGGGTTATTATTTCTTTAGCATTAACTGTGGTGGCGGCTGCAATTGGATGCTATTTAGGAAATAAAATGACAGAAAAGCACTTTAAAAAGACAGGTATAATAAAGTAATGCATTTGGACTTACGCTCCAAAGTTGCGGTATTTTTTAGTACAGTATTTTTGGCTTCGGTATTGTCCAAAGATACTGTATTTTTTTTGCTGACCGTCATCCTATTACTATATGTTGCCGTATTAGGATATAGCAAATCTACCGTAAAAATTGTGTTTGCGATAGCAATCATCAGCATTATGAGATTGGTTTCAAAAGGAAACGGATTTGGAATTATGCTTCCTGAAATGTTTCTTTTTATAATTATCAGGACATTAGTTATTATTTTGTCTGTCATACCGATTATAAAAACACCTCCGGGAGAACTGATGGCTGTAATGAAAAAAATGAAAATCCATAGGAATATAGCATTGCCACTTATTTTTATGATGAGGTTTTTTCCGGTAGTAAGAAGTGAATTTTCGGAGATTATCGATTCATTAAAATTAAGAGGCCTAATTTCTTTTAGAAAGCCGTTTGTTACAATGGAATATTTGTTTGTGCCTATGATGTTCTCTTCTTCTAAAATTGCCGAGGAATTGGCTGCGGCATCTGAAGTAAGAGGAATATCTGCCAATGGAAAACATACATCAAGAAGAGAAATAAAATTTAGAAAAATTGATTCTATTGTAGTTATATTGACTGTTCTGCTTACGGTAGGTTTGTACTTTATGGAAGGAGTGATGATGAGATGATCAAACTTAAAAATGTAAGTTTTTCATATAATCAGGACTCCCGAAATATTATTGAAAATATCAACATAGAAATTAAAAAGGGAGAAGTTGTAGCCTTCATTGGAGCCAGTGGATGCGGAAAGACAACGCTGACAAGGATTATCAATGGACTTGCGTATAAGTTTTATGGCGGGAAGCTAAATGGAAACATTACAATAGATGGTATGAATCCATGTGAAAAAGAATTGTACGAAATAGGAAGAAGAGTGGGGTCAATTTTTCAAAATCCTAAAAGTCAATTTTTTGCAGAAAATGTAGAAGATGAAATTGCATTTGGATTGGAAAATTATGGCGTAGACCGAGAAAAAATTTCGAGAAGAATTAGAGAAGCACTTTCCTTAATCAATGGAGAAAATTTAATTGATAAGAGCTTATTTCATCTTTCAAGTGGAGAAAGGCAAAAAATCGCAATTGCTTCTATAAATGCTCTTGATCCACCGATTTATGTTTTTGATGAGCCGTCAGCCAATCTTGATATGAAAAGTGTCGAGGCTTTAAGAAAATTGATGCTTTCATTGAAAACACAAGGGAAAACGATGGTGATTTCCGAACATAGAATTTACTATCTGAAAGATCTTGTTGATAAATATTACTACCTTGAAGATGGTGAGATTAGATATTCTTTTTCGGAAAATGAACTTCTGTCAAGCAGTAATGACTTTTTTAGAACAGCAGGGCTAAGGGCATATTCTTTAGAATGTGTTGTCCCAAAGACAAAGAAATTAAAAGAAGTAAATTCGATGGAGTTAGATAAAATAAGCTTTTCATACAAGAATGAGAAGATCATAAGTGAGCTAAGTTATTCATTTAAGAGTGGAAATGTTTATGGAATTATAGGAGATAACGGCGTTGGTAAAAGCACTTTATTTAAAATTATGAGTGGATTGCTTAAAGAACAGAAAGGCAATTTGTCTATAAATGGTGAAAAAATTAAGAAAGCAAAAAGAAAGAGAAGAGTATATTATCTGTCAAACAATCCTGACAGTAATTTATTTGAGGCTTCTCTTGAAGATGAGTTGAGACTAAATGATTCAAAGGCAGATATAGATTTAATCTTGCATCAATTTCATTTGGAAGAGGCTAAAGATTTGCATCCTCAAATTTTATCAGGAGGTCAGAAACAGAGATTGACTATTGCAGCAGCAGAACTTTTAAAAAGGGATGTATATTTGTTTGATGAGCCAACAAGTGGATTAGATGGAAATAATATGAGAATTATTTCCGAAAGAATGACAGAACTTCAAGAAAAACAGAAAATCATACTTATCATTTCACATGATTATGAGTTTCTAATGACTTCTTGCAACAAAGTATTATATTTAGACGGACAATCTTTTAAAGAGTTTTCTGCGGAGAATGATAAAGAAAAAATATTGGAAATATTAAAAGGTGAGGTGAAGAACTATGTTTAATAGCGGATTATTAAAGTATTCCGGCAAGTACAAATATCTAACTGTTTTGTCGTGTGTACTATCCATTTTGAGCGCTGCAATGTCAATCATTCCGTTAGTTTGTATCTATCAAATTATAAGATTATATGTCGAAAACTTAAGTACGAAAAGTATTATGCATTATGGAGAAATCGCTGTGATTTCATCTGTTTTCAGCATTGCTTTGTATTTTGTGGCATTATCTTTAGCCCATATATCTGCTTTTAGAGTTGCTAAAAATTTAAAATCACAGGCAATCAATAAAGTGATAGAAATGCCATTAGGCTTTTTTGAAATGAAGTCTACAGGCGAGATTAGAAAAATTATTGATGAAAACACCATTTTAACAGAAGATTTTTTAGCACATAAATTACCGGATTTTGCGGCGACTGCAATTATGCCACTTATCATTGTAATTAGTTTTTTCTTTTTTGATTGGAGATTAGGTGCTGCTTGCTTTATCCCGTTAATCATTTCTGTGATATGTATAAAGATGATGATGGGCGGAGAAAATAAATTTATGATGGGTAAAATCATGACATTGCAAGAGAAGATGAACAAAGAAGCTGTTGAGTATGTTCGCGGTATACCGATTATCAAAGTATTTCAGCAAACTGTATTTAGCTTCAAAAAATTTCATAATACGATTATGAGTTATAGAGATTTGGTGGCAGGCTACGCAAAAGCTTGTCGTATGCCTAAAACTATTTTCGGGGTTATGTTAAACAGTTTTTTTGTGTTTTTGATAGCTGTAGCTGTAGTTTTATTTAATTCAGCAAGCGATCCAATCGCAGTATTTTTGGATTTGATTTTTTTCATATTACTTAGCCCTTTAATTTCTACAACAATGATGAGGCTAATGATGACTGGAGAGAACTTAATTCAAGCAAAGGAAGCATTAAATAGAATTGAAACAATTATCTGTGATGATTCATATATAGAAAATGGTAGTGATGAATTCCCTGAAAATACAGAAATTGTTTTTTCGGATGTTTGTTTTTCATACCCTGAGCAAGAAAAAAATGTTATAGAGCATGTATCGTTTGAAATTTCAAAAAATCAAAAGGTCGCTTTTGTTGGTTTATCAGGCTCCGGGAAAAGTACCATTCTTTCTTTGATAGGGAAATTTTTTAAGGTTAACTCAGGAACGATAACGATTGGTAGCAAGAATATAAATGAAATAAGAAATAGTGAACTTATGAAAAATATTTCCTTTGTTTTCCAAGACAGCAAGCTATTTAACGGAACCTTACTTGAAAATATAAGAGTAGGAAATCCTAATGCATCTTTAGAAGAAGTAGATAAAGCTATTACAGTTGCGCAGTGTCAAAGTATTATTGATAAACTTCCGAACGGTATAAATAGTATTTATGGCAGTAAAGGGATTTTCCTTTCCGGTGGAGAAAGACAGAGAATTGCACTGGCAAGAGCTTTTGTTAAAGATTCTCCAATTATTGTTTTTGATGAAGCAACATCAGGTTGTGATGCTGAAAATGAGTTTTATATCAATAAAGCAATTACAGAAATTTCAAAGAATAAAACTGTAATTTTGGTGGCTCATAGATTAAATACTGTAATTGATGCAGACAAAATAATTGTCATGGATAAAGGAAAAATCGTTGAGCAAGGTACTCATAATGATTTAGTTGAAAGTAATGGAGCATACGCAAATATGTGGAAACAATATCAAGGTGCTTCAGATTGGAGGCTATAAGATGTTTAATAAAATAAAAGAAAAATATCATTTGTCGGATGCTGAAGCAATACTGATTAAAAAAGGAATATTATTTAACACATTATCCAATATTTCTAAAATGTTACCTGTTGGAATATGTGCTTATGTATTATCGCAGATGTATTCAATCATCACAAATAAAAATTATAGTGTAGAATTGCCTATTTTAAGGTATTTAGGTGTATCTGCGACAGCTATTTTACTTATGATTTTGTTATCGTACATAGAATACACAAAAACATTCATTGATATTTACCAAGAGAGTGCAAATAGAAGAATTAGTATTTCGGAATTTTTAAGAAAACTTCCGTTGTCGTTTTTTGCGAAAAGAGATATTTCGGATCTTACTACCGTAGTAATGACAGATACATCAGGAATTGAACATGCGTTAGCTCATGTTATTCCTCAGTGTTATGGGACGGTTTTGTCCACTGTAGTAATCTTTTTGTCTATGTTAATATTTAACTTTAAAATGGCAATGTCATTATTTTGGGTGATACCGATTGCTTTTGCGGTAGTTTTATTATCCCGAAAACTTCAAAAGAGTTACAGTGAAAAATTTAAAAATGAGAAGTTGGCATCATCTGATCAAATACAAACAACACTGGAAATAATTAAAGAGATAAAGTCGTTTTCTTTGGAAGAAAAACAAAAAAAGTCTATAAAAGTTCAGTTGGATGCTTTTGAAAAGAAACAAAGAGAATCTGAATTGTTTTCTGCAACTATTTTAGCGTCAGCACAGATGGTTCTCAAATTAGGTATAGCAACCGTAATTTTGGTAGGAGCTTATTTACTGTTGCATGGAGAAATTGATTTATTCACATATATTATTTTCTTGTTTTCTGCTGGTTTAATATATGATCCTATTCATGCGTTGATGAATTCTTTGACAGAGATTTTCTCCACAGATGTATTGGTTAAAAGAATGGATGATATAAAAAAAGAAAATATCAATGTTGAGCCATTTTCTGCGAAAACTGATGATATGAGTATTAAGTTTGATAATGTAACATTCGGATATGATGATGAAGATGTTCTTAAAAATGTTACATTTACAGTAAAATCTGGATCTAAAACGGCATTAGTAGGTTCTTCTGGTTCAGGTAAATCGACTGTATTGAAGTTAGCTGCCGGATTTTATAAAGCAAGTTCAGGCAATATATTTTTAGGTGGAACCGATATTTCAAATGTGGATGATGAAACCTTGCTAAAATATTATTCTGTAGTTTTTCAGGATGTATTGCTTTTTGATGGAACAATTATGGATAACATTCGACTGGGAAATAAAAATGCAACGGATGATGAAGTAATAAAAGCGGCAAAATTAGCAAATTGCGATAGCTTTGTGTCAAATTTACCTAATGGATATATGACTACAATAGGTGAAAACGGCAAGCTGTTATCAGGAGGCGAAAAACAGAGAATATCAATAGCGAGAGCAATCATTAAAGATGCACCAATTGTTTTGCTTGATGAAGTTACCTCGGCGTTAGACATTCAAAATGAAAATCTAATACAGAAAGCGGTTAGCCATATAACAAAAAACAAAACTGTTATTGTGATTGCTCATAAGTTAAATACAATCAAAGATTGTGATAATATTTTGGTTTTTGACAAGGGGAAAATTGTTGAGCAAGGAACACATGAAGAATTATTAAAGCAAAATGGACATTACAAAAAATTATATGATATGAGTGCATGAATATTTTGAAATGGAAAAGAGAGGGAAATTTATGTAATTGTAAGCATAGATGGAGGAAGAACAAGGAAAAGTTTATGTATCTATCCGTATTCAAACAATGGAAGGTCGCATTCAAAAAGCAAGGGAAGGAAAATGGAATGGTGGCTTTGCTCCGTATGGATATAAACTTGAAGATGGCAAGCTGTTTATAAATGAGGAAGAGGCAGTTGCAATAAGAACGATTTTCGACCAGTATGTAAATACTACGATAGGAGCCAATGGGCTATCTAAATACTTAGAGAATCATGGAATTAGAAAAATCCCAAGACAGAATGGTAAGAATCCTTTGTTTGATGCAGGTCTTATAAGAAAAATATTAAAGAATCCTGTATATAATGGGAAAATAGCATTTGGAAGAAGAACTTTAGAAAAAGTTCATGGTACAAGAAATGAATATAAGCAGGTTGAACAAGATGAATATCTAATATCTGAAGGGATACATGAAACTATAGTTTCCGATGAAGTTTGGCAAGCTGCTCAGGTTAAGCTAAAATCTCAAGCAAAGAAATATGAGCATGTGAATAAAGGAAAAGATACACGCACACACTTGCTTTCTGGAATTGTAAAATGCCCGATATGTGGAGTGGGAATGTTTGGAAACAAGTGTATCAAGAAAAAGAAAGATGGCACAAAGTATAAAGATTTTTATTACTATGGTTGTAAACATAGGCAGATGATAAGAGGTCATAAGTGTACTTTCCGTAAGCAAATTTGAGAAGAATTGTTAGATGATGCTGTTGCAGAGGTAATTGACAAGATTGTAAGTAATCCGAAATTTGCTTCTATGATGCAAGAAAAAATCAATATGAAGGTGGATACCTCTGAAATAGAAACAGAAATAGATAATTACCAAAAGGAATTGAGGAAGTGTCATTCTACAAAGTTTAAGCTAATTGAGGAAATAGATAATTTAGATATTGAAGATAAGCACTATAAGAGAAGGAAACAGGATTTAGACGACAGACTTTATCGCATGTATGACAAAATAGATGAATTAGAATCATCATTAATTGATGCGAAAACAAAGAAACAGACTATTGAAGCTGAAAAACTTACAGGAGATAACATATATAAGGTTCTGATCTATTTTGATAAACTCTATAAAGTCATGAATGATGTAGAGCGTAGGCAGTTAATTACAGCTTTGATTTCTGAAATTCAAGTTTATGAAGAAAAACAGCCTAACGGACAATGGCTAAAATCAATTACTTTCAAGCTCCCAATTATAGACGATGACTTGAATATAAGTTTGGACAATGATGAACAAGTTGAGACGGTGGCACTTTTGTCCAAACTTAATGTCGATAAGCATATAAATATTGAAATTAAGCTGGATGAGCTTGATTTGACAAGTGCTGAAAGCAAGGCAACATATGCTCAAATCAAAGAATATGTTTGGAATAAATTTGGATTAAAAGTACCTACACTATATATTGCTCAGATAAAAAAGAAATGCGGAATTAAACTGAGGGAGCATTATAACAAATCGAAAAAAGAGAAACAGGTTATTCCACAATGCACACCGGAAAAAGAGGAAGCCATCATGGATGCTTTAAGGCATTTTAAAATGATTTAAAAGAAATGGAGGGTATTTATGAGATGGATAATAAAAATAATCTTGTTTCCAATTAGCTTGGTGTTAAGTATCCTCACAGCATTTCTGACATTTCTACTTGGTATCGGAACAGCCCTACTATATTTGCTGATGATGTTTTGTATATTTGGAGCAATTGCATCTTTTCTGCAAAAAGAAGTTACCATCGGAATAGAAGCATTGATTATTGGATTCTTGGTTAGTCCATATGGAATACCAATGGTTGGAGCAACAGTTATAGCTTTTTTACAAGGTATCAATGAGGCAATAAAATCAATCTAAAAAATTTCATAAAAATGGTTACCAAAGGCGATAGAAGAAAAAACTATCGTCTTTTTCTTTGCAAATTTTTAAGGAGGGAGGTGATCCTGTATGGACTTTGACTATTTCTATAACAGAGAAGCGGAAAGATTTAACTTTCTAAAAGTGCCTGAAATATTGGTAGACGGAGAAGAATTTAAGGGACTATCTGCTGAAGCCATTATCCTATACTCCATGCTTTTGAAACGCACAGGAATGTCCTTTAAGAATAACTGGGTGGACAAGGAAGGCAGAGTATTTATCTATTTCACAGTTGAAGAAATTATGAGAAGAAGAAATATCTCAAAGCCTACTGCCATAAAAACATTGGACGAGTTAGATAGCAAAAAAGGAATAGGACTGATTGAAAGAGTAAGGCTTGGACTTGGTAAGCCGAATGTCATTTATGTCAAAGACTTTATGAGCATAATAGCGGTAAAAGAAAATGACCTCTTGAAGTCAAAAAACTTAACTTTAGAAGTAAAAGATTTTAACCTCAGAAGTAAAGAAAATGAACTTCAGGAAGTTCAAAATGTTGACTCTAACTATATAGAGAATAATAAGAGTAAGTATAGTAAGAGAGAATATAGTTTTGGGAAAAGCGGACTTGGAACATTTCAGAATGTCTTTTTAAAGGATGAAGATATAGGAGAATTACAAATAAAAATGGCAGGAGAGCTTGATAACTACATTGAAAGACTATCAACCTATCTTCAAAGTACCGGAAAGACATATAAAGACCATAAAGCAACAATCCTTTCTTGGTTCTATAAAGATCAGGGAAGTAAGAAAACATCCAATATCCCTACCTGGGAGGAATATAACAAAGGAGTACATTTATGATTAAAGAATTAGAAAAAGTGATGATAGAAGATGTGGAATACAGCTTTGATCCTGAAAAAGAATACATCAAAGACGGACATGCTTACTGTAAAGTGTGCCATGAAAGAAAAGATGGAAAAGCATTAGAATTTTTCGGAAAGCAGATGATATTTAAAACTGCTTGTAAATGCGATAGAGATAGAGAAGCAAAAGAAAAAGAAAGACAAAAGCAGCTTGAAATCGAGAGATTAAAAAGTATCTGCTTCACATCCATGATTCAATGGGCATATACCTTTGAAAACTATCAGGGAAAAGAAAATCAGAGTCTTATCATCGCAAAGAATTTTGTAAAAGACTATGAGCTGATGAGAAAAGAAAATATCGGACTCCTATTCTATGGTTCGGTGGGTAGTGGAAAGACCTATCTTGCCTGCTCCATTGCCAATGCACTGATTGAACAGTATCAGATAAGCGTTAAGATTAGAAACTTTTCACAGATAATCAACGAACTGCAAAAAGGAGGATTTGACCTTGATAAAAACGCATATATCGAATCCCTTGTAAACACTTCCGTTCTCATCTTAGATGATTTAGGAATTGAAAGAGATACAAGCTATGCAAAAGAGCAGGTATATAACATTGTGAATAACAGGTACTTAAAGCATAAGCCAACAATCTTTACCACAAATCTTTCATACAGCCAAATTGAAAACTGTACGGAGAGTGTGGAATACCAAAGAATTTACTCAAGAATTATCGAGATGTGTATTCCTGTGATGGTACTTGGAGAAGATTATAGGAAAGTTATTCAGGAAGAAAAATTAAAGAGAAATAAGGAAAGGCTTCTGACAGGAGGTGAGAGAACTTGATCAATGAAGAAATCGCAAGAAAAACGCTGAATATGGAAGTGAAAGCCGGAAAAGTAACAGCAAAACTTCTTTTAACTTTACTCAAGAAATTGATGAAAGAGGCTGAGAAACTCGGAGGGCTTGAAAAGCTGGTTAATGCTAACGGAAATGAAGTGAAGCTCAAAGATATGGTAAAAAAGGGACAGCTTGAAGAAATTCCGGTAGAAGAAGCAGAGCTTAAAGAACTTAAAAAGGAACTTAATCGGTATGGGGTAAAGTTTTCGGTGATGAAAGATAAAGAAAGCGGAAAATACTCCGTATTCTTTCAGGCAAAAGATATGAAAGTGATGGATAAAGCCTTTAAACACGCTCTTTCGGAATCAGAAAAGAAAACGGAAAGGAAAGAGTCCATTCACAAGAATATTGAGAAGTTCAAGGAGATGGCAAAGAATACTATTTCTAAAGATAAAGTCAAGAATAAACAAAAGGAGCAGAGCCTATGATAGATAAAATACTAAAAGACATCAAAGGCTTATTTAAGGTGCAAGATAAGGCAAAGTTTCTAAAACAGAACATTTCCTATCTTGTATTTTTTTATGTAGGCGATATCTTTTCTCATCATGTACGAGCCTATACAGGTGGCGATGTGATAGACAAAATCTTTCAAGGAATATTGGAGCTTAATACCATGAGCTTTATTCCGAGTATTCATCCAACTGATATTTTAATGGGCGTGGGCGTGGCAGCTTTAATTAAATTTATTGTCTATACCAAAGGGAAAAATGCTAAAAAGTTCAGACATGGGAAAGAGTATGGATCAGCCCGATGGGGAACTGCAAAAGATATTCAGCCTTATGTAGATGAGAAGTTTCAAAATAATATCTTGCTTACTCAAACTGAACGATTAACTATGAACGGCAGACCGGCAAATCCAAAGTATGCAAGAAATAAAAATGTACTTGTTATAGGAGGTTCTGGTTCAGGAAAGACAAGATTTTATGTAAAACCGAACCTAATGCAAATGCACTCATCATATTGCGTAACAGATCCTAAAGGAACGATAGTCATTGAGTGTGGCAAGATGCTTGAAGATAATGGCTATGAGATAAAAATCTTAAATACCATCAACTTCAAAAAGAGCATGAAGTACAATCCATTTGCTTATCTTAGAAGTGAAAAAGACATACTCAAATTAGTACAGACAATCATCGCAAACACTAAAGGTGAGGGAGAAAAAGCAGGTGAAGATTTTTGGGTAAAAGCCGAAAAACTCTACTATACAGCTCTTATCGGATATATCTTCTATGAAGCTCCAAGAGAAGAAAAGAACTTTGCAACACTACTGGATATGATAGATGCTTCAGAAGTCAGGGAAGATGATGAAACATATATGAATCCCATTGATAGGCTATTTGAAGCATTGGAAAAGAAAGAGCCTACACACTTTGCAGTCAAGCAATATAAAAAGTACAAACTTGCTGCTGGAAAAACAGCAAAGTCTATTCTTATTTCATGTGGTGCAAGGCTTGCTCCTTTTGATATTCAAGAGCTTAGGGACTTGATGAAAGAAGATGAACTTGAGCTTGATACACTGGGAGATAGAAAGACAGCACTCTTTGTTATCATCTCCGATACAGATGATACTTTTAACTTTGTGGTATCTATTATGTATTCTCAGCTATTTAACTTACTATGTGATAAGGCAGATGATGTATATGGAGGAAGATTACCTGTTCATGTAAGATGCCTACTTGACGAGTTTGCAAACATCGGCTTAATTCCAAAGTTTGAAAAACTGATAGCGACAATCCGTTCCAGAGAAATATCAGCGAGTATAATTCTTCAAGCACAATCTCAGCTAAAGGCAATCTATAAAGATAATGCTGACACAATTGTGGGCAACTGTGATAGTACCTTGTTTCTTGGTGGCAAGGAAAAGACCACATTAAAGGAACTTTCCGAAACACTGGGAAAAGAAACGATAGATTTATATAACACATCGGAAACAAGGAGTAATCAAAAGAGTTTTGGACTTAATTATCAAAAGACAGGTAAGGAGCTTATGAGCCAAGATGAAATTACAGTCATGGACGGCGGTAAATGTATTTTTCAGCTTCGTGGTGTCAGACCTTTTCTATCAGATAAATTCGATATTACAAAGCATAAAAACTATAAGCTGCTTGAGGATTATGATAAGAAAAACTTGTTTGATATAGAAAGCTATATGAAGCGAAAAGGGAAAGCAAAATTAAATAGAGAAACAGTTATTACAAGAATGCAGTAAGTCTAAAAAACATAGATTTGCTGCTTTTTTATTACTCAAAGTCAGGAGGTAAGATGATAAGAATACGAAGTCCCACTAAGAAAAAAGTAAATAGTATGACCATTAGCGATTGGAAAAGAAAAAACTCCGGTCGCTTTTTTTATTGAAAGAAAAGGAGAAATTTTTAATGAAGCAAGAAATGATTAACATCAATGCCAATTTATTGGCAGAGCCCACTTTTTCAAGTTTTGACAAAGAGGGAGAAGCTGTTGAGGTTGCAAACTTCACACTTGTAAAAAAGTATGGAAAAGGTAAGGAATATATCAATTGTGCAGCCTATGGTGAAAAGTCAGAAACAGCAAAAGTCTTTGAAAAGGGCGATTTGATTCATATCTTTGGTTACTTCAAGAAGCGTGAAAAAGACGGAAAGACTTACAAAAACTTTGTTGTGAAGTCATACAACAAGATTGAAAAGAAAGAAGAAAACGAGGAGGAATAAATTATGGAATTTTTTACACAGGCAGTAAATGTATTAAAGATTTTAGTTATGGCAGTAGGTGCAGGACTTGGAGCATGGGGCGTAATTAACCTGATGGAAGGTTATGGTAATGACAATCCCGGTGCCAAGAGTCAAGGCATCAAGCAGCTTATGGCAGGAGGCGGCATTGTCCTTATCGGATTAAAGCTGATTCCGCTTCTTGCAAATGTACTCAAGTAAGAAGAAAAGGAGAAATTAAATGTTTGGGATATTCGACAAGATAGAGGAGTTTTTCAAAGATCTTCTACTGGGCGGTATCCAAGCAAATCTTGAGTCCATGTTTCTTGACATCAACGATAAAGTTGGTGCGATTGCAACGGATGTGGGAAAGACACCGATGGGGTGGAACGGACAGGTTTTCAGCTTTATTAAAAGCATTAATGATTCCGTTATCATTCCCATTGCAGGGCTAATCATTACGGCAGTCCTTTGTATCGAGCTTATCAATATGGTTATGCAAAAGAACAATATGCACGATACGGATACCTTTGAATTTTTCAAATACATCATAAAGATGTGGATTGCCGTATGGTTAGTGTCTCATGCTTTTCAGTTTTCTATGGCAGTCTTTGATGTGGCACAGCACATGGTAAATAAAGCGGCAGGGGTTATCAATACCTCTGCCGTTATCTCCGGAGATCAGATTGTAACGATGGTAGAAGGCTTAAAAGATAAAGGTCTTGGAGAGCTTGTCATGATACTCTTTGAAACCTCGCTCATAAAGGTGGCAATACAGGTCATTTCTATTGTGATTATGTTGGTGGTTTACGGAAGAATGTTTGAGATATATGTTTACTCATCCGTTTCAGCCATTCCATTTGCAACTATGGGAAACAAAGAGTGGGGACAAATTGGAACAAACTATATCAAAGGACTATTTGCCATAGGCTTACAAGGACTCTTTTTAATGGTTTGTCTTGGAATATACGCAGTATTAGTTAAGACAATACAGATAACAGATATACACACAAGTACCATGACGATACTTGGATATGCGGTTTTGCTGGGGTTAATGATGCTAAAGAGCGGAACACTGGCCAAAAGCGTATTAAATGCACACTAAAAGAAAGGAAATATATGATGAACAAAAGAAAAACAGTATTGATAGCAGTAGCAGTTGGAACAGGTATTTTGGCAGTGATGGATAGAATCAGGCTTCACAGCAAAGTGAATGACTTGGAAGAAAGAACAAAGGACATCGGTCGCTGCCACAATGATTTTTGTCTAATGCAGGAAAGATATAACAGAAGTACAGATGAACAGATTGTAAGTATTCATGAAGAAATCGGCTCCGTATATGAGCATATAGAGGAGCTTTCAAAGGGTAAAGAAGATGGGAGGTAAGTTATGGCGTATGTACCTATCCCAAAAGACTTAAAGAAGGTAAAAACAAAGGTTGCATTCAACCTGACAAAAAGACAACTGATCGGTTTTACGATTGCAGGACTGATTGGAATACCAATCTATTTATTTATGCGAAAGGTCGTTCCAAATGATATAGCAGTCATCTTTCTCATTGTGTCCACTCTCCCAATATTTTTCATCACTCTTTTTGAAAAGGACGGACTTAGCTTTGAGAAATATTTTAAGTATATTTACCTTCATAAATTTTATCAGCCACAAAAAAGAGTGAGAAAGGAGGTTTATCTTGAAAGACAAAAGAAAGATTCAGCAGCTAAAGTTAGAACAAAACCAAAAGAAGTTAAGAAGTCAAAAGCAGGACTTAAAGCAAAATAAGGGAAAGTCTAAAAAAGACAGGGGCGGATTACTTGACCTTATCTTTAGGAAAGAACCGAAAAGATACACTGTTGAAGATACCATTCCCTATCTTAGACTCTTAAAAAGCGGGATATGTCAGATTGATGAAAAGCATTTTAATAAGAGTATTGCCTTTGAGGATATAAACTATCAGCTTGCCTTAGAAGAAGATAGAGATTTGATTTTTAATCAGTTTGCAAATTTTCTTAATTCCTTTGATCCAAGTGTCAGCATAGAGTTTTCATATATCAATCAGCTTGGCAGGAATGAAGAAATGAAATCAGCTATTCAAATACCGGATAAAAAGGACGGGTTTGACGATATACGCCTTGAGTTTAGAGAAATGCTGAAAAGCCAGATTGTAAAGGGAAATAACGGACTGAAAAAATCAAAGTATGTAACCTTTACGGTGGAAGCGGATAATTTGGAGCAGGCAACATCAAAACTGGAAAGACTGGAGATAGATATATTATCGAGTCTTAAAAGTATGGGAGTAAGAGCAGAAAGCCTTAACGGAGAGGAAAGGCTAAAGATACTTCATGATGTTTTAAATCCCAATAAGATCTTTGATTTTTCATATAAAGACTTAAAGAAAAAGGAAAGTACAAAGACATACATTGTGCCTGATGAATTTAACTTTACACCGTCAAGGTATTTTAAGTTTGGAAAGTTTATTGGAGCAGCAAGTCATTTTCAAATCCTTGCAAGTGAGCTTTCAGACCGTATGCTTGCCGAGTTTTTGGATATAGACGATAACATCAATATCTCTTTTCACATCAAGGCAATCGAGCAGTCAGAAGCCATCAAGATGGTCAAAAGAAAAAATACCGACATTGACAAGATGAAGATTGAGGAAAACAAAAAGGCTGTAAGGTCGGGATATGATATGGACATTCTTCCAAGTGATTTAATTACCTATGGAGAAGATGTAAAAAGTCTTTTAAAAGATCTCCAGACAAGAGATGAGCGTATGTTTGTCGTAACCATTATCTTTATGAACTTTGCAAGGACAATTCAAAAGCTGGATAATACCATTTCTCAAATCAGCTCCATTGCCAATAAGCATAATTGCAAGTTAAAAAGGCTTGACCATTCCCAAGAGCAGGGCTTAATCAGTGTACTTCCGCTTGGGGTAAATAAGATTGAAATTGACAGAGGACTAACCTCATCATCTACGGCAGTATTTATGCCTTTTACCACAGAGGAGCTTTTCATAAATTCGGCGAACAGTTTGTATTATGGACTAAATGCCCTAAGCCATAACCTGATTATGGCAGACAGAAAGAAACTGAAAAATCCAAATGGTCTAATTCTCGGAACTCCGGGAAGTGGTAAGTCCTTTAGTGCAAAAAGAGAAATGGCAAATGCCATCCTTACAACCGATGATGATGTAATTATCTGCGATCCGGAAGGCGAGTACGGAAACCTTGTTCGTCAGTTTAAAGGAGAAGTCATAAAGGTCAGCAGTAAGTCAAAGGACTATCTCAATCCCCTTGATATAAATATGAACTATGGCGATGGGGATGCGCCACTGAAAGACAAAGCAAACTTCATTATGAGTATGCTGGAGCTTGTAGTAGGCGGCAGTGGTCTTACGGCAGAAGAAAAGTCCGTTATAGACAGGTGCTTACCTAAGATTTACGAAAAGTATTTTGATAATCCAACTCCTGACAATATGCCAATACTGCAAGACCTATACGATATGTTAAAAGGACAGGAAGAAAAAGTCGGTAAAAAGCTGGCAACGGAAATGGAGATTTATGTAACAGGTTCTCTTAATGTATTTAACCATCAGTCCAATGTGGACTTAAATAAGCAGCTTCTTTGTTTTGACATTAAGGAGTTAGGCTCACAGCTTAAAAAAATCGGAATGCTTGTTATTCAGGATCAGGTGTGGAACAAGGTGTCGCAAAACCGAGGAAATAAGGCTACAAGGTACTATATCGACGAGTTTCACTTATTGTTAAAAGACGAGCAGACAGCTTCCTATTCCGTAGAAATTTGGAAAAGATTTCGTAAGTGGGGAGGAATTCCGACAGGCATTACACAGAATGTCAAAGACCTACTGATGAGTAAGGAGATAGAAAATATCTTTGACAATACGGACTTTGTTTTAATGCTCAATCAGGCTTCAGGCGATAGAGAAATTTTAGCAAGGAAACTTAAAATCTCACAGCCACAGCTAAAATATGTAACCAATTCCAATGCAGGAGAAGGACTTTTGTTCTTTGGAAATACCATTGTCCCTTTCCTTGATAAATTCCCGAAAGACACAATCCTTTATCAGAAGATGACAACCAAGCCTGAAGAAGTGAGGTAGGCTTATGGGAAAGAAACTGAAAAAGGACTTTAAGGAAAGGCAAAGGGCAAGGATTGAAAAGGAAACACTGCAACGTAATGGCAGCATAGAGCCTGAAGAAAGTAAGTTAAAGCATAACGATGATTACAGAGGGAAAATCGTCCATGACAAAGACCGTTTTCAAGATAAGGTTCATGAAAAGGTCAGTAAGAGAAATGCAGAAACTGAATTAAACGGAAAAACTTCTAAAAGAAATGCAAGGTATAGAAGTCCTGAAACAGGAAGTGTAAGTCAGGAAGAAATCGGGAAAGCGGATTATGATACTGAGGTTAAGGATGGAAAAATCTATGATCCTTTAGGAAAAGACCTCGACAATGACGGAATCATAGACAGATATGACAATGACTTTAGGGATAGCGACTATTTTGAGTCAACCTATGATGTAGAGGATAATCTGCAACATAAAGTAGAAGATACAAAAGGCTTTTCAAAAAGCCAAAAAGCTCAAAAGAAAAATTATAAGAGAAAAAACTATTCTGATAAGCTCTATACCAGAAAAAAGGATACGGAAGTTAAAGAGGAAAAGGCGAACAGTAAAGAAATCGGAAAAGAAGCCATTCTTGATAGAGAAAAGAAAAACAGACTTTCTAAAGAACAAGAAACAGTATTTAAGAATAAGGCTCCTAAAGTATCCGCTTTATCAGGACTTGCCAAAGGAAGTGAAACCGTAAGAGATTACTTATCCCATGGAAGCGATGAAAATCAAGGGGTAGAGGCAGGAGAAAAAACAGCCGATACAAACTCAAAGCTCATTCATGGCATTAAGAACTACTCGGATAAGAAAAGAGCTAAAAAAGGATATGACCTTACGAATAAGGACTATAAAATCAGAAAGCGAAAATCCAAGTTAGAGTTTCGAGATGCCAAAGAGGAACTGAAAAAGACAAAGGAGTATCAAAAAGCAAATAACTTTAAGCGATTTCAAAAGCGAAAGCAGATGAAAGATTCCATTAAAAGGCAGAATAAGTCAAGACTTCGAGATCGCATTAAGGAAGGGCTTATCGGCAGTCTTAAAAGTTCAAAGGAAGTCATATTAAGAAAAGCGAAGGGGCTTATGATTATTTTCATAGGTCTTATTATTTTGGGAACTTTCTTTATCAACTTTGCAGGAACGGGAATGACAGGCTTTATGAACTCTACAAGTTCTGTTCTTACAACAAGCTATTTGTCAAAGCCAAATGTCCTAAATGAAATCAATCAGAATTTTTCCGCTATGGAAAGTGAGCTTCAAAACGAGGTTGATCATGTCAAAGAAAATTATCCCGGATATGACGAGTACATCCTAAATAACACAGAGTACATCGGTCATAATGTCTATGAGCTTTTATCCTACATTACATCAAGGTGCGGAGAAGTAAAGAATGTATCAGAAGTAAGCTCTGTATTAAATGAGCTTTTTAAGTCCATGTATGACCTTGAGTATAAGGAAGAAGTAGAAATCAGATATAGGACAGTTACAGATACCTATACCGATGAAAATGGAAATGAATATACCGAAAGCTATGAAGAACCTTACGAGTACAAGAAACTGATTGTAACCCTTCATAAAAGGGAAATGGACAGTATCATCAGAGAAGTCTTTGCGAACTATCCTGATAATCTGAAACACTATGAAGCCTTATTCCTTGCTCAAGGCAATATGGGAGAAGCCTTTGGCAATAGCGACCTTATTGCTTCCAATGGAGGTATCGGAGGTGGAAAAGAGTATGAGGCTTCTACGGAAGTTCAAAAGAAGATTGTAAATGCTGCATACATTACGCCATCTCCGGGTGCAGGCTGGTGTGCTATGTGGGTGTCGCAGGTCTATCAAAATGCAGGATTTGGATATATTGGCGGAAATGCCTGTGATATGTACAGAAACTACACCTTTACATCAGATAAATCTAAACTCAAGGTGGGAATGCTTGTTGCAGTTGAAAGCAGTAGTAGCGGAAGTACAGCCGGACTTACCTATGGTCATGTAGGAATTTATATAGGCGATGGCAAGGTGATAGATAATATCGGGAGAATCAGAGTAACTACCTTAGATGATTGGATAGCATCTTTTTGTCAGCATCATCCAGTAGGCTTCGGCTTTCCGCCAAATGTAAACAGATAAGGAGGACACAATTTGAAAAAAGAACTGACAGCAGTAAAAAACAGAATAAAGAAGTTAAAGGATAAAAAGGCTCTGATTGATGAAGAATTGGAGCCTTTATTCATTCGTGAGGAAGAACTTGAAAACGAAGAAATTATTGCCATTTGCAGAAAGAACAACATTACAATTTCTGATCTTTTGGCAAAAGTAAACAGAGAAAAAGCAGAAGTGAAAAAGGAGAAAACAAATGAAAACCAGTTTGAAAAATAAAAGAATTACAGCCATTGTTGTAGCTTTTACCCTGTTAATGGGTGGAGTTTTAGGGGTGTTAAAAGTTGGTGCAAAGACAGTGTTTGCGTCAAATGAACCGCCTGAAAAATATGAAACATATTATGAACTGAAATTTGAGGATCATACTTCAGATGACACCTTTAGAGGATTTTATTATGTCGGAAAAGGAAATAAAGAAGGTCAGCCATTGAACTTTAAATTTTCCTTATCAAAATCCTTTGAAGAAAAGGGCGGTGTAATTGTCGATAAGTATAATGAAACCTTTACCAATGAGAACATGGACAAGGAAAATGAGTTAGATGATCTAAGATACATGACAAAGAAACCCTATCCATATTATCGAATTCACAATGTAGGGACAGGTGCTTTTACAAGTATCGTTTCTCCAAGAGATAAGGATAATTACTATATTGGAGATATTACAGAAAATGCAGAAGAACGAACCGTAAAAGGAAAGAAAGCAAATGTCATTGTCTATACCTGCCCTGTTCTACAGTTAAATAGAAAAATTGAGAAAGTAACAGTTGACTATGAGGGAGAGCTTAAAGAGGAAACAAAGAACGCTATTATTGGCAGAGTAAAGGAAGCAAATCCCAATATCAACAATGTAAAAGAAATCAAGATTGTTAAGGACAAGCTGATTATTGAAACATGGAACAGATTTCATACCAGTGTACCCTACCTTGAATTACCTTTAGAGGATTTATATAAGAGAGTAACGAATGCGTCAGCTCAAACAGACCATAAGGATACAAAGGATCAGGAAAGTCAGACAAAAAGTGAAGTAAAGGTCAAATATCAATATCAGGATGGAAAGGTATATAAGGAGTATTCAGCTTTCTTTGACAAAAATCAGGTGATTGATGCGTCTGATCTTGAAATGCTTCCTGATAATATGAGCTTTAATGACAATTTTGTAAGCTACACAGTAAAGGGTGATGGAAGCGATAGTATTATCCGAATTGTAAAAAAGTTAGAAAGTAATTCTCAGACGCAGACAGAAAAGCCAAAAACAGAAGATAAGGGAATTCAAACAGAGCTTAGCAAAGATGATATTTCCAAAATGGAAAAGGAATCTAAGGAACTTCAGGAAAAACTTGATAAGCTAAATCAGGAGATTAAGGACAAGGATAAATTAAGCGACAAGCAAAAGGAGAAAATCAAAGACCTTGAGGAAAAAATAGATAAGCTGAAGGAAAAACTTGAAAAGGGCAAAGACGATAAGGACTTATCGGCGGATATGAAAAAGGAGATTGAGAAGCTAACTGAGAAAATTAAGGAGCTTGAGAAAAAGACGAATGAGATTGGCAAGGCTACAGTTACGCATAATCCTACTGTAACACCAATCAGCCCTATCTCTGGAATGAAAACAGGAACAGGAAACTTCTCTCAAACATCGGTAAGTGATATGGGAAAAGGCTCATCTCCACAGGATAGTACAGGAAAGATTACAAAGGACACAAATATTGGTAAGACCGATGAAAAAGAAAAGGAAATTCGTTATCCCAACAAGCTGACACCGAAACAGCCCGCTAATAATGGTAGTCAGGATTCTTCATTAGATGGTTCAAGTAAGAATGTAAATACCAATAAAGGAGTTGCTTCTGCTCCATCAAAGGCACGAGGAACTGTTACGGAAAATAAGGATAATGCGAACAAGGATTATTCGATTCATCATGGAGATAGCGGTGATAAGAGAGAAACGGATATGTATTCAGCGGATGCAAGACAGTTTGTTACCTTTACTACTAAGAATGGCAAGACTTTCCATCTAATCATCAATCACGATGAGGATAGCGAGAATGTCATGCTCCTAACAGAAGTATCAGAAGATGATCTTCTCAATATGGTTGAAAAGAAAGAAGCTCCGAAACAGGAAATTAAAAAGGAAGAACCTGAAAAAGAAGAACCTAAGCCAGTAAAAAAAGAAGAAAGCAGCAATATGGGAACCTACTTAATTCTCATTCTTGTAGTAGCAGGAGCATTAGGTGCAGGATATTATTTTAAGGTCGTTAAGAAAAAGGAAGATAAGGAGCTTGAAGGCTTTGAGGAGGAAGATGATGATTTCTTTTCAGAAGCGGAAGAAAGCGAAAATGAAGTAGATGAAGCAGAAACAGAAGATAAGGAAGATGATGATTTGGAATAAATTTGCACCCAAAACTATCTCATATTTGGTGCAAAACACAGGGCGAGAGAGTAAAATCTTTCGCCCTTTTATATTGAAAAACAGGAGGAAAAATATAGATGAAACTTGTAATTGCTGAAAAGCCAAGTGTTGCAATCTCTATTGCAAAAGTGATTGGAGCTACAAAAAAGAAAGACGGATACTATGAGGGAAACGGATACAAGGTAAGTTGGTGTGTTGGACACTTAATTAAAATGGCAAATCCAGAAAGCTACGATGAAAGGTACGCAAAGTGGAATATGGCTGATTTACCGATTATTCCAAAAGAATATAAGTATGAGATTGCAAAGTCCACAAAGAAACAATTTACGATTCTTAAAAAGCTCATGGACGATAAGGACATAGACATCGTGATAAATGCTTGCGATGCAGGGCGTGAGGGAGAAGCAATCTTCAGGCTTGTCTACAATCAGGCAAATTGTAAAAAGAAGATGAAACGCCTTTGGATTTCATCAATGGAAGATAGTGCCATAAAAGAGGGTTTTGATAACCTGAAAGACGGAAGTTTTTACGATAATCTATTCGAATCATCACAAGCAAGGGCGATTGCAGATTGGCTTGTGGGAATGAATTTAAGCAGACTCTATTCGTGTCTATACAAGCAAAATTACAGTGTGGGAAGAGTTCAAACACCTACCCTTGCCATGATTGTAAATAGAGATGATGAGATAGCAAATTTTAAGAAAGAAAAATATTTTACAGTCGAACTTTCTATGAATGGTTTTACACTATCAACAGAGAGAATTGATGATGAGGTTGCTGCTGAACAGCTAATCAATTTAGTTGGCGATAAGATAGGAATTACCGATGTTATTCAAAAGGAAAAGATAACAAAGCCTGATTTGCCTTTTGACCTTACAACACTTCAAAGAGAGTGCAATAAGTATTTTGGATATAGTGCCAAGCAAACACTTGATTATGCTCAAAGTCTGTATGAGAAAAAACTGATTACCTATCCAAGAACAGACAGCAGATGCTTAACGGAAGATATGATTGTAAGTACGGTTAATAACATTTTAGGGAAAAATGATTTTGATACAGAGCGTATCAAGACGGTATTTAACTCTAAAAAGGTTACAGATCATCATGCGATTATACCGACAGCAAGCAGTATGAATGAGGACTTAACTTCTCTTCCGGAAAGTGAATTGAAGGTATATGAACTTATTTTAAATAAGCTACATGCAAGTGTAGGCTATCCTTTAATTGAGAATGCAATGAAGATTGTGGCTGAATTTGATAGCTTTGCTTTTACAAGCTCAGGCAAGACAATTAAAGATGAAGGTTTTACAAAATATCTTAAAGAATATAAGTCTAAGAAAAATGAAGATATGGCACTTCCTGATGTGAGCATTAGTGATGTATTAAGCATTGAAAACAAGGAAATAAAAGAAAAGTACACTCAACCAGCTAAGCATTTCACGGAAGATCTTCTCCTAAAGGCGATGGAGCTTGCAGGAAATGATGCACTTGAAAAAGGAGTAGAGGTTGAGCGAAAAGGACTTGGAACACCTGCAACAAGAGCAGGGATTATTGAAAATCTGATTTTCAAGGGATTTGTAGAAAGAGATAAAAAGAACCTTATTGCTACACATAAGGGAATCAGCCTTGTAACGATTGTCTCAGATACTTTTAAATCAGCAGGTACAACCGCTAAGTGGGAAATGGAGTTATCGGATATTGCACAGGGAAAATCTTCAAAGAAAAATTTTTTAGAGGCAATTGAAACTGAGATAAAAGAAGTGGTTTCAACTTATATCAAGTAAGATGACACTAATTTCAAGCTGGAAAAAATGTCCTAAAAATGCTATAATCTTTTGTAGGAAAAGTAGGGAGAAAGGAAACGGGTATGAAAGATACATTTATGGATACTGCAAAAGTTATGTCAAAAGGGCAGGTTACTATTCCGAAAAGGATAAGAGAACTTTTGGACTTACAAAATGGAGATTATGTTACTTTTGTAGTTAATAACGATAAAGTGCAAATTCAAAACTCCAAAATTTTTATTGAAGAAAACATTGATAAATAAAGGTGGTGAAATAACAAAGATGACGATAGATGAAATAAAAAAGTTAATTCAAAACGGAGAAAAGATAGATGTTGAATTTAAAGAATCAAGGAATGCTTTAACCAAAGATGTCTTTGATACAGTATGCTCTTTCAACAATAGAAATGGAGGACATATTTTACTTGGTGTAAATGATAAAAGAGATATTGTTGGTGTTAGTGAAGATAAAGTGGATAAGGTTATTAAAGAATTTACAACATCTATCAACAATTCGCAGAAGATGTACCCACCACTTTATTTATTACCGGAAGTCTTTGAAATTGACAGTAAAAAAGTCATTTATATCCGAGTGCCTGAAGGTTATCAGGTATGCAGGCATAATGGAAGAATATGGGACAGGTCTTATGAAGGAGACATCAATATCACAGACCATGCAGAACTTGTCTATAAGTTATATGCAAGAAAACAAGGAAGTTATTTTGTAAACAAGGTATATCCAAAGCTTGATATTGATTTTCTTGATGCCTCTGTTATCGCTAAAGCCAAGAGAATGGCAGTTGCAAGAAATAAAAATCATGTTTGGGAAAATATGAGCGATGAGGAGCTATTACGAAGTGCAAATCTCATTCTGACAGATCCTGAAACAAAGTTTGAAGGCATTACATTAGCAGCGATTTTGCTATTTGGAAAAGACAACTCTATTATGTCTGTTCTTCCACAGCATAAAACTGATGCAATATTTAGAGTTGAAAATAAGGACAGATATGATGATAGAGATGTGGTAATTACAAATCTGATTGATAGCTATGACAGGCTTATAGCGTTTGGACAAAAGCATTTGAATGATTTATTTGTCTTAGATGGAATTGTAAATGTGAATGCAAGAGATAGGATACTTAGAGAAATTGTTTCTAATACTTTAGCTCACAGAGATTATTCAAGTGGTTTCCCAGCCAAAATGATTATTGATGATGAGAAGATTATGATTGAAAACAGTAACTTAGCTCATGGCATGGGAGCATTGGATTTACAAAAGTTTGAACCTTTTCCTAAAAATCCGGCTATTTCAAAAGTATTTAGAGAAATAGGACTTGCTGATGAGCTTGGGTCAGGTATGAGAAACACCTATAAATATACAAGGCTATATTCAGGTGTTGATCCTCTGTTTGAGGAGGGAGATATATTTAGAACGATTATTCCTTTGAAGAAAATAGCGACTCAAAAAGTTGGAGGAAGCGGTGTCGCTCAGGATGTCGCTCACAGTGTCGCTCAGGATGTCGCTCACGATAAGATAGCTCTTGCAGAGTTTATAAAAGAAAAAATAAGAGGAAACAACAAGATTACAAGAAAAGCAATTGCAGATGAAGCTGGAGTTAGTGTAAAGACTATAGAAAGAACCATTAAAGAAATGGATAATCTACAATATGTAGGAAGTGGAAGTAATGGTCATTGGGAACTGAATGAATAGCAGTAAGTTGCACCACACAGAATTTAAAGGTGATTAGAGTAAAATCTAACCGCCTTTTTTGTTTGTAAAAAAGAAGGAGGTAAATATGCGAATAAATGATTTTCATAACATTTTGGAGCTAATAAAACAAGATATTCTGCATAATGAAGCAGAGTATCTGAAGCTCTTAAAAGTTGTAGGCAATAATCAAAGATACGATTTTAGAAGTCAGTTAAGTATTTATGATAAAAATCTTGAAGCGACAGCTTGTGCCAAGTTTGACTACTGGAGAGAACGCTTTAACAGAACGGTTATGCGTGGACAAAAAGGTATCCCCATTTTAGAGGATTATGGCACATACAAAAAAGTGGACTATATCTTTGATATAAGTCAGACTGTTTCAAGAAACCGAGATGTCAATGAGGTAAATCTTTGGAGATTTGATAAAAAAGCTCATAGAGATGTATTAAAAGAAATGATAAAAGCTGAAGGCTATGAAGAAAGTGAAAGCACCTTAGAAAATATCTTTTCTTTAAGTAGGCTTTACGGAGATGAAAAAATAGATAGCTTGATGAATGAACTTAGAATATCTGATGAGGACAGAATATCTTTTACCAAGTTTGCAAGGGATTCAGTGAGCTATGCAGTAGCTTCAAGATTTAAGTTAGACTATCCTATGGATAAGGAGCTGTTAAAGGAAAACTTTGCAATGCTCGACAGCATTTCTCTTATGAGCCTTGGAGAAACGGTATCGGACATTAGCGGAACAGTCATTGATGCAACCATTCAAAAAAGCAAAGAGTTAGAGCTTCAAAAAGAAGTTTTAAGAGGTAAAGAAGCAGGATATAATCAAATAAAAAAAGAAGAATTAGAGGAGGTAGAAGAAAATGTACTTCGACGAGATGATCAGGAAAGATTTAGTGAAACCGAGCGAATTTTCCGAAATGGAGAGTACGGACGAGATAATAGAGAAAATCAAAGAGAATACACTGAATCAGTTGGAGGAAGAGATGAACTTTATGAGGGAATATCCGAATCCGACATACGCAGTGATGAGGCTGGATTATCTTTCAAACAGCGAGGAGCAGAGCCACTTCGAGATGTTAGTGGATCTATACAAGGAGAAGAAGCTGACAAAACACCTGATGGATACTCAGAAACAGGCGATAGAGTTTATGAGAGCAGAGAAGCCGAAACTGATGATAGCTTGGAAGATAGAGGACGAGAGCCATCCGCAGTACAAAGTAATGATTTCAGCCCTCAAAGAAATGACAATCAAGGAAATAGTGGAAATCTAAAAGAAAATACGGATAAAGAGATAAGAGAAGCTGACAAGGCTTCTTTTTCTTTACCCGAAAACAGATCAGGACAGATTAAACTTACAATACCTCTTACACAAAATGATATTGACAGTATTCTTGTAAACGGTGGAAACCATGAGGGCGAAAGACTTCCTATCATTGCTGAATTTTCCAAAGGGAAAACAGTAGAAGCATTGGGAGAATACCTTAAAGATACCTTTAGAGGCGGAAACGGTTTATTTCTTAATGGAGCAGAAGTATCTTCCTGGTATTCGGATAAAGGCATTCATTTAGCTTATGGAACTTCTGCAAGAGAAGATATGACGCAAATTTTAAGCTGGAGTGATGCTGTAAGAAGAATCAATGAGCTTTTGGAAAATGGAGAGTTTGCCACAAATGTAGAGCTTTTGGAAGCACAGGACTATGAAAGAGATAGAGTTTCAGAATCGCTATGGTATCTATATCACGATTTAAGTGAAGAAGGGAAAGCACAGGGATATTTTGACTTTATAGAAAGAGGTGGTGGCTTTCCGAAAGAAACAAGACAGTTATCGGAAGCTCTTAAAAATCCTGACTATCTAAAGAATGTTATTTCCGAGTACAGTCGCTTTTTGACAGGATATAAAGAAAACAAAGATGTACTAAGGTTTCATTATCACAAGGTAGATAGCCTTTACCAGAGATTAGAGGAGCTTGCAATTCCGAGAAAGGAATATATCTCTAACTTAACCGAACTTCCAAAGGTACATGGCTTTATTACAGAAGATGAAGTCCTTGCTACGATTTCAAGAGGAAGTGGAGTCGATAAAGGGAAAGAGCAAATTATTAAGTTTTTCAAAGAAAATCATACCTTGCAGGAAAAAGCGAATTTCCTAAAAGATGAATATGGAATTGGCGGAGGCTCTCATGCTGTTTCAGGCGAAAGAGGAAGTGGAGAATGGCACGATGCAAAGGGACTTAAATTACAGAAGAATCATTGTAACGATGTTTTTCTTACATGGTCAAATGTAGCAAAGCATATAGATGAACTGCTTTCTAAGAATCTTTATCTTGAAGAAAAGGACATTGAAAGAAAGGATGAGATAGAAGAACAAAAAGAGCCAAGTTATTATTCTAAAGATGATCCAAATAATCTAATGACTGATGAAATGCTTGAGAGAGTGCCTGAGCTTTATGCACAGGAAGATGTAGCCTTAGCAGACAAACAGGTTCATGCAGCATACATCATTCCATTTAGAAGTAACTGGACTTGGTATATGACGGAGTATGACAGGGAAAGTAAAGATGCTTTTGGACTTGTTTTAGGAATTGAACCTGAATGGGGATATTTTAATCTTGAGGAGCTAAAGGAATTAAATGCCCAAAGACTTGTTTTAGAGGATTTCCCAAAGACCTTTAGAGAACTGAAAGACAGTGAACTTAAAAAGCAGATGGATGAGCAGGAGCTTAACCATGTTTTTAATGGAGAACTCAGTTTTGAGGACAATATTGCAGAGCTTGAAGCACCTGAAGAAGTAGAAGAAAGAATACAAGCAGAACCTTTTCAGGCTACCTTATTAGATTATCTAAAGGAAAAAGAAGAAGTAGAGCTTAACGAAAAAGAGGACAGCCCTTTAGATGAGTTTGCAGTTAAAGAAGGTGATATCGTCTATTTTAATCATGAGGAGTACAAAGTAAGGGAGATTTCTAAAAATCAAATCACAGGAAGAAATGAGTTGTGGCTTGATCCTGCAAGGCAAGGTAATCATCAAATACCGATTGTATCCTTTACTGATAATGAGGATTTATTAAGACAAGTAAGTCTTGAAAGACCTGAATTTATCATCGGCGATGAAGTGAAGTATAAGGGGAAAGACTATACCATCACAAGATTTGATGATATGGGGAATAATCTAAAGACCGTAACGGTTAAGGATAATACCGAATATCTTGGCGGTATGATTACAGGCTCCGATGTAATTGCTTATCGTAAGGAAAGTGAGCTTGATAGAATCTTTGAAAATATGACCAATGAGAAGCCCGAAAAGACTTTTAAGGAAGCAGAAATAAAGAAAAATGAGGCTCACAATTTCAAGATTGCAGAAGAAACGATCCCTGCAAAGTTATCTCCAAGTGAGAGATTAAACAATAATCTTGAAGCAATCTCTATGCTTAATAGGATTGAAAGTGGAGAACGAGAGCTTGATATTACAGCTCAGGAAGTTTTAGCAAAATATGTAGGCTGGGGTGGATTATCTGAAGTCTTTGATGAAAGTAAGGATGGACAGTGGAAAGAGGCAAGAGCCTTCTTAAAGGAAAATCTATCGCCATCAGAATATGAAGCTGCAAGAGAATCTACCCTAACGAGTTTTTACACACCGAAAGCAGTCATTGACGGAATATATAAGACGCTTTCAGGTATGGGATTTAAACAGGGAAATATCCTTGAACCGTCAATGGGTGTTGGGAACTTTATCGGTAATCTACCTGATGAAATGAGTAAGTCAAAATTTTATGGTGTGGAACTTGATTCGGTAAGCGGGCGTATTGGAAAACTCTTATATCCTGAAAGTGATATACAGGTTAAGGGGCTTGAAGAAACTTCCTTTTCCAATAACTTCTTTGATGTAGCAATCGGAAATGTTCCATTTGGAGAGTATAAGGTAAATGACAGGGAATACAATCGTAATAACTTTCTTATCCACGATTATTTCTTTGCCAAGTCCATTGATAAGGTAAGAAACGGCGGTGTTATCGCCTTTATTACATCTTCAGGAACAATGGATAAAAAAGACGAAAGTGTAAGACGCTATCTTGCAGCAAGAGCCGAATTTTTAGGAGCAATCAGACTTCCAAATGATACCTTTAAGGGTGTTGCCGGCACAGAAGTAACTTCGGATATTATCTTCCTAAAGAAAAGAGATAGCGTATTAGAGCGCGATGAAGATTGGATACACCTTGCAGAAGATGAAAATGGACTTTCATATAACAAATACTTTGTTGATCATCCTGAACAAGTGCTTGGCACAATGCGTGAGGTAAGCGGAAGATTTGGAAAGACACTCACTTGTGAACCGATAGCTTTTTTAGGGCAAGAGAACAATATGGCTTCGTTAAAGGAGCGTATCGAGATTGCAGGAGAAAGAATTTCAAAAGATGCCAAGTATGAAGAAGTAGAGCTACTTGATGATGAGATCACTTCTATCCCTGCAACTGATGATGTAAAGAACTTTTCTTATACCTTAATTGATGATGAAGTCTATTACAGAGAAAATTCACTCTTTATCAAAAAGGAAGTATCAGATAAAAACAAAGAAAAAATCAAGGATTATCTTGAGCTGAATGCTGTTTTAAAAGATGTAATTTACAAGCAGAAAGAAGATTTTAGCGAGGAAGAAATCAAGGCTTCACAGGAAAAACTAAATGAAGTATATGATAACTTTTCAAAGAAGCATGGCTTTGTAAATAACCTAAGTAATACCAGAGCCTTAAAAGAGGATAGCAACTTCCCGCTTGTTTCTTCCATTGAAATCCTTGATGAAGAAGAAAACTTTAAGGCAAAGGGAGATATTTTCTCCAAGCGAACAATCACAAAGGCGAAGGTTATCGACCATGTAGACACTTCCCTTGAAGCTCTTGTTTTATCGGTATCTGAAAAAGGCTATGTGGACTTTGACTATATGGGAAGTCTTACAGGAAAAGACAGAACGACCTTAATTGAGGAGCTTCGAGGGGAAATCTATCTAAATATCAGAGAAGAGCAAAACTTTTACAGACCGCTTTCCTTTAATTTAGAGGATGGCGATTTACCTTTTGCTTGTGCAAATGGCAGCAATTCCTATAAGTATGGCTATGTAACAAAAGATGAATATTTAAGTGGGAATATCAGGGACAAGATTGCCATTGTAGATAGCTACTTATCAAAGCTCAGACAAACGGAAAGAGAGCTGCCTCATCTTGGCTATGAAAAAAATGGAAAAGAAAAAGAGCTGATAAGCTATGAAATGAACCGTTTGGAATATCAAAAATCAGAGCTTACCAAAGTTCTTCCAAAGGAGCTTGAAGCAAGTGAAATCAATGTGCGTCTTGGTGCAACTTGGATACCGATTAAGGATATTGAAAAATTCATCTTTGAAACGCTTAAAACTCCGGGTTATGCAAGATGGGATATTAAGGTTAAGTTTTCAAGCCTTACAAGCGAATGGAATGTAGAAGGAAAAAGCAGGGACAGAGGAAATGACCTTGCTGAAATGACCTTTGGAACATCAAGGGTAAATGCCTATAAGCTGATTGAAGATGCCTTAAACCTTAAAGAAACAAAGGTATTTGACCAAATTGTAAATCCGGACGGCTCTAAAACTTCTGTCTTAAATAAAAAAGAAACCATGCTTGCAGGACAAAAGCAGGAGCTATTAAAAGAAGAATTTAAGAACTGGATATTTAACGATCAGGAAAGAAGAAGCCGTCTTGTAAAACTGTATAACGAGCGTTTTAACTCTATCCGTAACAGAGAATATGACGGAAGCAATCTTTCTTTTGAGGGAATGAATACGGAAATAGATTTAAGACCTCATCAAAGAAATGCCATAGCAAGAAGCCTTTATGGAGGAAATACCTTGCTTGCCCATGTGGTAGGCAGTGGAAAGACCTTTGAAATGGTGGCTTCTGCAATGGAAAGTAAAAGACTTGGAATGTGCAGTAAGTCCTTGTTTGTTGTCCCAAATCACCTAACAGGGCAAATCGGTCGAGAGTTTATGCAGCTATATCCGTCAGCTAACATTATGGTGGCTGATAAGAAAGACTTTGAGCCGAAAAACAGAAAGAAATTTATCGGAAAGATTGCAACAGGGGAATACGATGCGGTTGTAATCGGACATACGCAGTTTGAAAAAATCCCCATGTCAAAGGAATATCAGGAGAAGCACATCCAAGATCAGATTGATGAAATCGTAAACTATGTAGAAGAATACAAGCATGACAGAAATCAAAACTTTACAGTAAAACAGCTTGAAAAGACAAAGAAAAAACTGGAAACAAGGCTTGAGAAATTAAATGATGATTTTAAGAAAGACGATGTGATTACCTTTGAGGAACTGGGAGTTGATAAGCTCTTTGTTGATGAAGCACATGGCTTTAAGAACCTTTATCTCTATACCAAAATGCGTAATGTTGCAGGTATAGGGCAATCTGAAGCCTTTAAGTCCTCCGATATGTTTATGAAATGCCGTTACATGGATGAAATGACAGGTGGGAAAGGCGTGGTCTTTGCCACAGGAACGCCTGTAAGTAACTCTATGACAGAGCTTTATACCATGCAAAGATATCTTCAGTATGAGAGCCTTAAAAAGAATGGACTGGAGCATTTTGACTCTTGGGCTTCCACTTTTGGAGAAACACAATCCTCCTTTGAATTATCTCCTGAAGGTACAGGATATAGGGTGAAAACGAGATTTTCAAAGTTCTATAACTTGCCTGAGTTGATGTCGATGTTTAAGGAAGTTGCAGATATTCAAACTGCGGATATGCTTAACCTTCCTACACCTGAAGCTAACTATGAAGTTATTAAGACTGTGCCTTCTGAAGAACAAAAGGAAATCCTAAAGAGCCTTTCTAAAAGAGCGGATGATGTCAGAAATAGGGTTGTAGAGCCTGATGAAGATAATATGCTTAAAATTACCAATGACGGTAAGAAACTTGCCTTAGATCAGCGTTTAATCAATCCCCTGCTTCCTGATAATCCTGATAGCAAGGTCAATGTATGTGTAAAGAATGTCTTTGCCATTTGGGATAAGACAAAAGAAAACAGGTCAACACAGCTACTTTTTTCCGATATGTCCACTCCAAAAGGAGATGGAGAATTTAACATCTATGATGATATTAGAGAAAAACTTGTGGCAATGGGCATACCTAAAGAAGAAATTGCCTTTATCCATGAAGCTAATTCCGATAAGCAAAAAGATGAACTCTTTGCGAAAGTAAGAAAAGGAGAAATCCGTATCTTAATGGGTTCAACGCAAAAGATGGGAGCCGGAACGAATGTGCAAAACAAGCTGATTGCTTTGCATGACCTCGATGTGCCTTGGCGTCCTGCCGATTTGGAGCAGTTCCAAGTGGGACAAGGAAAAAAACAAGGACTATCTCAATAAATACTAACGCAAGCACAAGTATAAAATAGGCTAAAGTGACTTATCAGCCTATTTATGATATAATATATCTTAACAATAAAACGGATAAGGGGTAATAATATGGCAATTTCTTATAAACCATTATGGCACTTATTGGTAGAAAGAGAAATGAACAAAGAAGACTTAAAAAGAGCTGCAAACATAACAAGCAATATAGTTTCAAGAATGAGCAAAAACTCTTATGTGAACTTAGAGTCGTTAGAAAAGATTTGCTTGGCATTGGATTGCAGAATTGAAGATGTTATAGAAATTCACAGAAATGAGGTGGAATAAAATTGAGCAATCTATCACAAATCAGAAGAGCTGAAATGCTAGAATACCTAAATCATCTAAAAGAAATTCATACAGATGATGAAAGTAGGATTGCACTTGCAAAGATTGAAACAGCCTTAACTGAGAAAAAATATGGTCTATGAAATAAGATTATATGGTTTAATTATTTCCCGGGTGATTTTATATAAATTATCAATGATTAAATCATGATACAATGAATATAAAGTATAAATAGTAAGATAGTGGATTGGATTTTAATGGTATGATATAGATTTATTAATTTTTTTTAATTTATCATACTCATTGAATTCGTTTTGTGAAACAACAAATTTTGTAAAATGGGAGTAATTATGGCAAAAATTATTAAATTGCTAATTATAGAAGACAATGAAGATATTATTGATTTAATTAAATTATATAAGCCTGAATCTATGGAAATCTTTGATGCAAAAGATGGTAAACAAGGTTTAAAATTTTTTGATGAAGAAAAATTTGATTTGATAATTTTAGATTTGATGCTGCCAATATTAGATGGTTACCAAGTATTAAAGAAAATTAGAGAAACAAGTGATATACCAATTATAATATTATCTTCTAAAAATCTTGACTTTGAAATCATACTCGGATTAGATAAGGGTGCAGATGATTATATTGTTAAGCCATTTAATCCTATGGAATTGTTTGCACGAGTTAATGCATTGTTGAGGAGAGTCGATTCAAAAAATAATAATAAGATTATAAAATCAGGAAATTTAGAGTTGAATATGGAAACTTGTGAAGTATTTCGTTCAGGAAAAATTATAGATCTTACAGGTCAAGAATATAAATTATTAGAATTTTTAATGAAAAACAAGAATAAGGTATTTACTACTGATATTTTATTAGAAAGAATCTGGAATGACAATGAATATTATGATGATAATATAGTTTCAGTTTATATTAGTAGATTGAGAGATAAAATTGGAGATCGAGATTGCGAAAAGAAACACATTATAACAATAAGGGGACTGGGGTATAAATTTAATGATTAAAAACAAACAAATTACATTCAAAAAGTTTTTGTTCATAAGCATAATATCCATTGTTCTTATTGTATATGTATATAACATTTTAACTTCAAGTATTATGGAAGTGGTTGGGAATAAAATATTTTCAAATATTGCTAATCAGTATTCTGCAGATCATATTTTTGATAAAGTCCGTATAATTGTGTAAAAGTAAAAAGGCCATATAACAGTCCTTTTACGGTACAATGTTTTTAACGACAAAAACATACCCAGGAGGACTTTTACATGACCCAAGTACATTTTACACTGAAAAGCGAAGAGATTCAAAGCATTATTGAATATTCTGTAAAGGATGACGTTTCTAAAAATATTTTAACAACGGTATTTAATCAACTAATGGAAAATCAACGAACAGAATATATTCAAGCAAAAGAATATGAACGAACAGAAAACCGACAAAGTCAACGAAATGGCTATTATGAGCGCAGCTTTACGACACGTGTAGGCACGCTAGAATTAAAAGTACCCAGAACACGTGATGGCCATTTTTCACCCACAGTGTTTGAACGTTATCAACGAAACGAAAAAGCCCTCATGGCTTCAATGTTGGAAATGTATGTATCAGGCGTTTCAACTCGTAAAGTATCAAAAATTGTGGAAGAACTTTGTGGTAAATCCGTCTCTAAGTCCTTCGTTTCTAGCTTAACAGAACAGCTAGAACCTATGGTTAACGAGTGGCAGAATCGTTTATTATCAGAAAAAAATTATCCTTACTTAATGACCGATGTACTCTATATAAAAGTACGAGAAGAAAATCGAGTACTCTCAAAAAGCTGTCATATAGCGATTGGAATAACCAAAGATGGCGACCGTGAAATTATCGGCTTCATGATTCAAAGTGGCGAAAGCGAAGAGACCTGGACAACATTTTTTGAATACCTAAAAGAACGCGGTTTACAAGGTACGGAACTCGTTATTTCTGATGCGCACAAAGGATTAGTCTCTGCCATTAGAAAATCCTTCACCAACGTAAGTTGGCAAAGATGCCAAGTTCACTTCCTAAGAAATATCTTTACCACCATTCCTAAAAAAAATTCAAAATCTTTCAGAGAAGCTGTTAAAGGAATTTTTAAGTTCACAGATATTAACTTAGCGCGTGAGGCTAAAAATCGATTGATTCATGATTATATCGATCAACCAAAATATTCAAAAGCTTGCGCATCATTGGATGATGGATTCGAAGACGCCTTTCAATATACCGTACAAGGAAATTCCCACAATCGACTAAAGAGTACCAATCTAATTGAACGACTGAATCAAGAAGTACGCAGAAGAGAAAAGATTATTCGCATCTTCCCCAATCAAACATCAGCCAATCGCTTAATTGGAGCCGTTCTTATGGACCTACATGATGAATGGATTTATTCTTCAAGAAAATACATCAATTTTGATAAGTAGAAATGGTAAAAACATTGTATAGCATTTTACACAGGAGTCTGGACTTGACTGAGTTTATGGAAGAAGTTTTAATTGATGATAATATGGTTTTTGATATTGATAATTTAAAAGGATTTCTTAATGATACCAGTTCATTTGGGTTTATAGCTAAAGAAAATAATAAAATTATAGGATTTGCATATTGCTATACACTTTTAAGACCTGATGGAAAAACAATGTTTTATTTACACTCAATAGGAATGTTACCTAACTATCAAGACAAAGGTTATGGTTCAAAATTATTATCTTTTATTAAGGAATATTCTAAAGAGATTGGTTGTTCTGAAATGTTTTTAATAACTGATAAAGGTAATCCTAGAGCTTGCCATGTATATGAAAAATTAGGTGGTAAAAATGATTATAAAGATGAAATAGTATATGTATATGATTATGAAAAAGGTGATAAATAAATGAATATAGTTGAAAATGAAATATGTATAAGAACTTTAATAGATGATGATTTTCCTTTGATGTTAAAATGGTTAACTGATGAAAGAGTATTAGAATTTTATGGTGGTAGAGATAAAAAATATACATTAGAATCATTAAAAAAACATTATACAGAGCCTTGGGAAGATGAAGTTTTTAGAGTAATTATTGAATATAACAATGTTCCTATTGGATATGGACAAATATATAAAATGTATGATGAGTTATATACTGATTATCATTATCCAAAAACTGATGAGATAGTCTATGGTATGGATCAATTTATAGGAGAGCCAAATTATTGGAGTAAAGGAATTGGTACAAGATATATTAAATTGATTTTTGAATTTTTGAAAAAAGAAAGAAATGCTAATGCAGTTATTTTAGACCCTCATAAAAATAATCCAAGAGCAATAAGGGCATACCAAAAATCTGGTTTTAGAATTATTGAAGATTTGCCAGAACATGAATTACACGAGGGCAAAAAAGAAGATTGTTATTTAATGGAATATAGATATGATGATAATGCCACAAATGTTAAGGCAATGAAATATTTAATTGAGCATTACTTTGATAATTTCAAAGTAGATAGTATTGAAATAATCGGTAGTGGTTATGATAGTGTGGCATATTTAGTTAATAATGAATACATTTTTAAAACAAAATTTAGTACTAATAAGAAAAAAGGTTATGCAAAAGAAAAAGCAATATATAATTTTTTAAATACAAATTTAGAAACTAATGTAAAAATTCCTAATATTGAATATTCGTATATTAGTGATGAATTATCTATACTAGGTTATAAAGAAATTAAAGGAACTTTTTTAACACCAGAAATTTATTCTACTATGTCAGAAGAAGAACAAAATTTGTTAAAACGAGATATTGCCAGTTTTTTAAGACAAATGCACGGTTTAGATTATACAGATATTAGTGAATGTACTATTGATAATAAACAAAATGTATTAGAAGAGTATATATTGTTGCGTGAAACTATTTATAATGATTTAACTGATATAGAAAAAGATTATATAGAAAGTTTTATGGAAAGACTAAATGCAACAACAGTTTTTGAGGGTAAAAAGTGTTTATGCCATAATGATTTTAGTTGTAATCATCTATTGTTAGATGGCAATAATAGATTAACTGGAATAATTGATTTTGGAGATTCTGGAATTATAGATGAATATTGTGATTTTATATACTTACTTGAAGATAGTGAAGAAGAAATAGGAACAAATTTTGGAGAAGATATATTAAGAATGTATGGAAATATAGATATTGAGAAAGCAAAAGAATATCAAGATATAGTTGAAGAATATTATCCTATTGAAACTATTGTTTATGGAATTAAAAATATTAAACAGGAATTTATCGAAAATGGTAGAAAAGAAATTTATAAAAGGACTTATAAAGATTGATTATATAATATATGAAAAGCTATTATAAAATACATCAATTTTGATAAGTAGAAATGGTAAAAACATTGTATAGCATTTTACACAGGAGTCTGGACTTGACTATATTTTTGATGAGGACCTAAGTGAGAATGAGAATAAAATTAAAAAGCTTGATGGTTGGATACTCATATTAAATAATGATTTATCTTTGAGTTATATATCAGATGATAATGCTCCAAAAGTTTATTCTTTTGATGATATTGTTAATTTGAATAAAGGTAAATATAAATACAAAGACAGAACTTATTTTGCATCTATGAAAAATATAAAGAAAAATGGAATAAACAAATATGGAGTTGTTGTTATACCAACAAAATATATTAGTAATAGGGTGTTTGTTACTCCTAGTATGCAAGATTCGGGATTAATTTTTCTATTTTTTACATTAAAAGTTATTTTATTTATTTTAGGAACTTTTATAATTGTGCTCATACTCTCAAAAGTATTACATAGGAAATTATATAATCCTTTAAGTGAATTAGAAATGGGTTTTAAAAAGTTAAAGAAAGAAGACTATTCATTTAGTTTAAGAAAACAAGAATATAATAATATTTCTGAATTTGATTTTATTCAAAATGAATTTAATTCGACTGTGAAATCACTAAGAGAATTTCAAAAAGAGAGACTTGAAAATGAAAAAAGAAGGATTCAGTTATTTATTGATATAAGGCATGATCTTAAGACACCGATTACTGTTATTAAAGGTTTCTCAGAAGCAATAATTAATGGAAGAATTCCAATAGAAAGTTCTAAAAAATATTTGGAATCTATTGACAAAAATGCATCGAATATAGACACTTTGTTAAACGAATTATCAGAAATTATAGAGTATGAGGATTATTCTTATAGTTTAAATCTTGAGAAAATTGATTTCTGTGAATTTACAAGGAATGCAATAATAGACTTTTTACCAATATTTGAGCAAAATGAGATGAATGTAATAATTAACATTCCGGATGAAAAATTATTTGTAAAGATTGATCAAAACATATTTTCTAGAGTATTTAAGAATTTGATGAAAAATATAATTGATCATAACGAAAAATATATTACAGTGTATTTTTCTATAGAAAATTGCTTCGAAAAAGTTAAGCTAATTATTGGAGATAGTGGAAATAAAATAAATGAAAAGTTGGCAAAAAATATTTTTGAACCATTTGTTACTAATGATACATCAAGAAACACTTCTAATAAAAATAGAGGACTTGGTTTATCTATTGCGAAAAAAATTGTAGAGAAACATAATGGAAAAATATTTTTGAATCAAAACAATACAGAACTCTATAATAAAAGTTTTATAATAGAATTAAATAAATTAAATTAAGATATATGGATCTAGGATATTCTTCTAGATCTTTTTTTATTGACTTTTAATTTTAAAATATTTAAGACTACTGAAAGGTTTATTAATATTAGAGAAAGATTAGAATAGCGTGAGTGTAATATTTATTTGTTATCATATATATAAATAAGTGATGAGGAGGATTGTTATGGAACTATTGAAATTAGAATCCATTACAAAAGATTATGGAAATGGAAAAGGACTATTTAATTTTTCAATGAATTTGAATAAAGGCGAAATTGTAGGTCTAATAGGAATTAATGGTGCTGGGAAAACAACTTTATTAGACACAGTGTCTGGAAAAATTTTAGCAGATTCAGGAGAGATTTTTTATGAGGGGGAAAAATTAGGAATTGATTCTAAATGTAGAAAAAAATTTGGAATTTCTGTTAACCCTGGTTTTTATGATTATCTTAATACTTATGAAAATTTAAAAGCTATTTTATATTTAAACGGAATAAGTGATAAAAAGATTGTAAATGAGAAAATTAAAAGTGTTTTAAAAATAGTTGGTCTTGAAAATGTTGAGAACAAAAAAATAAAAGAATTTTCCTTTGGAATGAAACAAAGATTAGGATTTGCACAGGCAATACTGAATTCAGGATCAATTATGTTATTAGATGAACCATTTGTAGGTCTTGACGTCAATGGGAGAAATATGGTTAAAGAATATGTAAAAGATATGGTAGAAAAAAAGCAAATGGCAGTTGTGTTTTCGGATCATAATTTAGATGAAGTTAAAGCCTTGTGTAATAGGTTGGTTGTAATAAGAAATGGGAAAAAAATTTATGATGGGAATCTAGATATAAAGAGTTCAATAATAATAAAAGTTAGAGATAGCAGCGGAATTGATGAATCTATTGTTAAAAAAATTGATTCAACTACAGTTGAGGTTACAGAAAGAAATCTTAATGACAAAATAAAGAATATTACAAAAATAACAGAAATAACAAGAATTGAAAAGGTTATAAATCCCTTAGAAAAGATGTTAGAGGTGAATAATAATGTTGAAAATCATTAAATTTGAAATTGGTAAGCAGGTTAAAAGAAAAGAAAATTTAATTTTATTTTTTATGTTTTTAATGCCATTACTTTATTCAATAGGTGTGTACAGAAACTCAAATATTATTACTTACAATAGTAGTGAACTGGTTAATGGACTTTCTTTTGCAAAGGACATGTTTACTTTTATATATATGGCTTTTATTGTTTATATTATATTAGCAATAAATAGTTCAAATATATTAAGGGGAGAAATAGAAAATAATAGTATTAGTGTAATGCTCACAAGAATAAACAATAGAAGTAAAATTTATAGAGCAAAATTATACGCTCAAATTATTTATTGGACAGTGATTACATGTTTATTTGTTTTATTTTCTATATTTTGCTATTACATTTTTATATCAAATTTAAAAATTGCAAGTGGTAGCATTGTAAGTAAGGACTGGATAAGTGATACTTTAATAATTATTTCATTATGGTCTTCATACATTTTTGTAATAAGTATGGTTCAAAGTTTGAGTATGAATTTTAAACCTTTTGTTTCTATAGGAATATTTATAATAGTTTTTATAATTTTAATGTACTTGAAAGAGTTTCCTAAAGTTCAATTGGTGTCTCCATTTTATTATCTAAATAAAATTTTAGATAATTGGAATACAATTATTTTTGTTAAGTATATGATAATTAACTGGGGACTAGTATTTTTATTTTCTTTTTTAGGAATTAAAAAATTCAAAAAAAGTGACCTATAAAAATATATATTTTATAAAACATTTAATAGTTAGAATATAAAAAGATTGAGTCAAATTTTCTTAAAGTGCCTATGATTTTAGGCATTTTTTGCATATCTGATGTTAGAGATGATAATATAATATTTTTAATAGTTAAACTTTGTAAGGGATAGCAGAAATGTTATCTCTTTTTTAATACAAGAAAGGAGAGTAGCATGAAAAAATTAGAGCAAATAAGACAAGAATCAAAAGATATTAAAACTAAAATTGACGATACAGAAGAAAGATTAAGGCAACTAAAAAATCAAGAAAAGAAGATATTAAAACAAGACATAGAAAAAAGAAGAAAAGAAAGAACTCATAGGCTAATAACAAGAGGAGCAATCTTAGAAAGCCTTATAGAAAATGCAGAAGAACTAACAGATGAAGAAATAAAAATACTACTAGAAGAAGCAACAAAGACAAAAGAATTTAAAAAAACACTAAAAATAATGAGAGAAAATTAAAAAAATAAATGAATCCGTAAATAATCAAATCTCCCTTAGATTTTCTAAGGGCGCAATTATACACCCTAAAGGGTGATTGCGTGCCTTTAGAGCCAAACACTTGCAGGGAGCAACAACCATTCGCTTTTTAAAAGTCAAGGGTAAATAAACTCGCTAACGCTCGCCCTTGACTTTTAAAATTTGAAATGAAAGTAACAATTAAGCCGACATACTGAAACAACAAAAATTAATTCAGTAATCGGCTTTTTTAATTCTATCATTTCAAAACGCTCATTTACAAAGTGAATATAAAAATCTATTAAGCCTCCACCTAAAACAACAAAAAAGAAAGGAAGTGATAAAAAATGGCAGACAGTTTTCATTTTTCAGTAAACATAATATCAAGAGGAAAAGGAAAAAGTGCAGTAGCAAGTGCAGCATATATAAGTGGAGAAAAAATAAAAAATGAATGGGATGGAGTAACCCATGACTACACCAAAAAACAAGGAGTAATTAGCAAAGAAATATATTTACCAGATCACGCACCAGAAGAATATAAAGACCGAAAAACCTTGTGGAACTCGGTAGAACTATTTGAGAAAAACTCTAATGCCCAACTTGCAAGAAACTTTATCATATCTTTACCAAAAGAATTAAGCGTAGAAGAAAATAAAAAGATGATAGAAGAATATGTTCAAAACAATTTTGTAAAAGAGGGAATGATAGTAGACCTAGCAATTCATGATGAAAGTAGAGAGGGAAATCAAAACATTCATGCTCATATAATGACCATAGTAAGACCAATAAATGAAGATGGAACATGGGGGCAAAAAAGTAAAAAAGAATATATCTTAGATGAAAAAGGAGAAAAGATTTTAAACAAAAATGGAAAACCTAAGACAAGAAAAGTAGAACTAACAACCTGGAATGATAAAGGCAATGTAGAAAAATGGAGAGAAAATTTTTCAGACCTTTGCAATGAATATCTAGCAAAAAATAATATAGAAAAAAGAGTAGACCATAGGAGTTTTAAAAGACAAGGCATAAAACAAATACCAACAATACATCTAGGAGCAAGTGCTAGTGCAATGGAAAGAAAAGGAATAAGAACAGAAAAAGGAGATATAAATCGTGAAATAAAAAAACAGAATGAACTATTAAAAAACATAGGCAATGAAATAAAGAAAATAACATCTTGGTTAACTGGCTTTAAAGATAAGCTAAAAGAATCATATAGGGAATATAAAGACCAAAGTAAAAAGCAAATCGAAAATGAATCAGGACTCTTTAACCTCTATGAATATTTAAGCTTCTATCAAGAAATGCAAGAAAATAATAGAGCTGAATTATCATTTTATGGGAAAAGAAACAAAGCAATCTATGATCTAAAAAGATATGCAGGTGGAATAAATTATCTAAGAGAAAACAAAATAAAAACCATATCAGACCTACAAGGACATATAAACACCCTAAGAAGTAAAAACTCTGAAATATATAAGACCATAAAAGAAAACAGTCAAAAGATAGAAGACCTTAATAAGTGCTTAGCCTATGCAAAGACTGTAAGAAAAACAAAAGCAACCTACCAAGAATATGAGAATAAGAAAATATTCAAAGAAAGCTTCTACAAGAATAATCAAAAGGAAATAGACCAACATATAAGGGCAAGAAACTTAATTGAAAAAATCAGTGGAAAGAAAAATTTAAGAGAAAAAGAATGGTTAGGAGAAATTAAAAACTTAGAAGATGAAATTAGAAAATTAAATACAGAGTCAGAAAAGATAAGGGAAAGATACAAGGAAATAAATCATATTAAATATGCAGTAGAAGTAGTTAATGAAGAATATGGTATCGACCTATCAATAGAAATTGACAAGGCAATTAAGAGAGGAGAAAAAGAAAGTATCATAGAAAAGATAAAAGAGTATAAGCAAGATAGTGATAAGTTTAATAAAAAAAGACAAATGACTAAAGACTATTACAAAAATCAAGAAAGATAAGACCTGGTAAAAATATCTTATCCAAGCTATAATATGACCAAGAAAATAAAGGCAGATCTAGGAGGTAATAGAGATGAATAGAAGGCAAGAGCTAATAAATGAACTCATAAAAGCAGATCAAGATGGAACATACAAAACATATAAAAGCACAGAAGAAATAAAAGCAATGAACAATGAAGAAGTGCAGATATTATATTCCAATATGAAAAACTATCTATCAGACAAAAGAACACACATAAACTATTAAAGGTGGAAAGGTATTGTAAGCTATTTAAAAGTATAAAAGGTACAAATACCTAATAAATATATAAAAACATCAAAATAAAGCATTCCACCGCCAACAACAATGAAATAAAAACAAGCAAAGGGAAGTATAGAAAAATTAAAGCCTATACTTCCCTTTTTTAATTCAAACAAAGGAGATAAAACATGATAAACGAAAAAATAAGCAAAGAAGCAGGTCAAGCAGCACAAACCATAATATCATACACAATAAAGGCAGCAAAAGAATCAATAAACTTAGAAAAAGAAATAAGAAAAAAGATGAATGAAACTTTAGAAAAAGCAAACGGGAACATAAAAAGTCTTATGGGCGATGAAATGAAAATAAAAGATCTCTACAAAAAAGGACAACTAGAAAATATAAGCATAAATCAAAGCGACCTCAAAGACTTAAAAAAAGAACTAAACAAACTTGGAGTAAGTTTCTCGGTAATGAAAAACAAAGAAACCCAAAACTATGAAGTATTTTTTCAAGCTAAAGACATAAAAGTAATGGAATATGCCTTTAAGCAAGTTATAGCAAAAGAAAATAAAAAAGAAAAAGAAAGTATCCTAAAACAAATAAAGAAATACAAAGACCTATCCAGGAACAAGGGTAAGACAAAAGAAAAAGTCAAAAGAAAAGTAAAAGAAAAGTAAAAGAAAAAGTAAAACCAAACAAAAAAGATATGACCAGAGAAATCTAAGGGAGTAACGAAAAGTTACACCCTTAAATAACCATAATAAAAAGACTTCCGAAAATCGGAAATCAAGAATTTCGATTATCGAAAATCAAGAGAGGAGCAGATATGGCAACAAACAAAAGATATTATTGGATAAAATTAAAAGAAGAATTTTTCACAGACAAAAGGATAAAAAGATTAAGGAAAATATCGGGAGGAGATACCTACACTATAATCTACCTCAAACTTTTACTACTAAGTCTAAAAGATGAGGGCAAACTCTATTATGACGGAGTAGAAAGTGATTTTATAAAAGAGTTAGCACTAACAATAGATGAAACAGATGATGATGTAATGGTTACAGTTAATTATTTAATCAATCAAGGCTTATTAGAAGTTGTAACAGAAAATGATGAATACTATTTAACAGAAATACCAAATTTAATCGGATCAGAAACAGCCTGGGCAGAGAAAAAAAGAAGATACAGACAAAATAAACAGAGGACATTGTCCTTAATGAGTCCAACCCATGTCCGACAAGAGATAGAGATAGAGAAAGATATAGAGATAGATAAAGAGAGAGAGGGAGAGATAGATAAAAAGTCCACCCCCATCTTTTATGGAGAATTCAAAAATGTAAAGTTAAGCAAAGAAGAATATAAAAATCTTAAAGAAAGACTAAACTCACACACAGAAATAATGATAAATAAACTATCCAGATACATGGAAAGCAGTGGTAAGACCTATCAAAACCACTATGTGACAATCTTAAAATGGTATGAAGAAGATAAAGAAAAACTAAGACATCAAGGAGGAAATAAAAAAATGAACTATGACGTAGGAGAATCTTTATAGATAAAAAGAGGTGGAAAGGCATTATTAAAGACTTTAAGTCTAAAAAGGTATAAAAGTATGCCAGAGATAATAAAAATGTAAATATGACACTTTAAAGGCGATTAGAAAATTAAAAATCTAATCGTCTTTTTTATTGCAACAAAATGGAGGAATTACATGGAATTAAAAAAGAAAAAACGAAGTGGAAAAATCAACTATGAAATAAAGCGAGTATATGTAGGCAAAAAGCCGATTGAAGAAGTATTTGAAGATATTATCGAGCATGTAGTCGAAAGAAACTTAGAAAAAGACAAAGAAAATAAACAAACGCAAGCGTAAGTAATAATTGACTAAACGGGAGTATTTTAGTATAATTAAATTATTGAGATAGTCCTGTTTAGGGAAAGGAGATTGAAATTGGGCAGGACTAAAAAATATGTAGCAGGACTTTATTGTAGACTATCAAAAGACGATGGAAACTCAGTTGAGAGTATGAGTATATGGTCACAAAAAGTAATGTTAAAACAATATGCAGAAAGTAACAGTATCGCTATTTATGATTATTATGTAGATGATGGTTATTCGGGAACAAACTTTGAAAGACCATCATTTAAAAAGATGATTACTGATATTGAAAACGGAAAAATAAATTGTGTTATAACAAAAGATTTATCAAGGTTAGGAAGAAACTATCTACAAAGTGGAGCATATATCGAAATGTACTTTCCACAAAAGAATATAAGATATATTGCAATAACTGATGGTATAGACACATTAAATAGCAATCAAAATGATATTATGCCATTTAAAAACATTCTAAATGAGATGTACGCAAAGGATACTTCCAAAAAAGTTAAAAGTGCAATTCAAAGCAGAATGAGAGAGGGAACATATATAGGCTCTAAAGCTCCATTTGGTTATCTAAAAGACCCTAATAATAAACGCAGATTAATCATAGATGAGAAAACTAAACCTATAATAGAACTCATCTATAAATTGTGTTTAGAGGGTAAGGGTACTCAACTTATTAGCCAGGAGTTGATGAAGAGAAAAATTCCAAGACCGAGTGCTTTTGTTGAAAATGCTGAAAAGCTTTATGGACTAACAGAAGAAAATAAATATCAATGGTCACATAGAATGGTGTTAAATGTTTTGCGAGATCCAGTTTATTGTGGAAATATGGCAAGAAATAAAAGACCTACCTTATCATTTAAGAACTCAAAAAGACTGTATATTCCTAAAAGCGACTATATTTATGCTAAGAATACCCACGAGGGAATAGTCAGCGAGGAAGTATGGGAACAAGTTCAAACAATGGTTGATAAGAGGAAGTGCAACAATAAAATGGGACTCTATTATGACAACATTTTTCAAGGACTTGTAAGATGTCCTAAATGTGGTTATGCATTGACACCAAAAACTGATTATAGGCTTAAAAAGAAAGAACTCATAGACTTTGTTCACTTTTCTTGCTCCACATATAAAAAATATGGGGTAAATGCTTGTTCATCACACAGAATTGAAGCTAGGGATCTGTATAATATTGTTCTTGAAGATATACAATATCATGGAAATATGGCACTATCCGCCAAAGAAGACTTTGTAGAAAAGATAATAGAAAAGATTGAAGTAGAAAAAATTGACGAGGGAAAAGAACTATCTAACAAGCTGGAGATTAAAAAGAACCAGTTAGCAGAATTAGATAGAAGTTACGAACAGTTATATGAAGATAGGTTAGAGGGAAATATAACCGAAAGAAACTTCAATCTAATGAATGTGAGTATATCTAAAAAACAAGACAAGTTAATTGAGGAAATTAAGGTCTTAGAGGGCGATATAGAAGAATCATTTGAAACTCAAGATAACTACAAGAAATTTATGAATAATATTAGCAAGTACGCTAAGATAAAATCGCTAAACAGATATATTTTAAATCAAGTTATAGATAAAATATATGTCTATGACAAGGAAGAAATAGACGGACAAATCAGCCAAAAGGTTGAAATTCACTATAAGTTTATAGGTAAATTAAATTGACCACTTCGGACTACTCACCAGATTTGGAGCAGCGTGCGGGCAGAATTGTAAGACAGGGCAATGAAAATGAGAAAGTAAATATCTATCGTTATGTTACAGAGAATACCTTTGACGCCTATTTATGGCAGACGATAGAAAATAAGCAAAAGTTTATTTCACAGATTATGACTTCAAAGACACCTGTTCGTGTGGCGGAAGATGTGGACGAAACCTCCCTTAACTATGCTGAGATTAAAGCTCTTGCCACAGGTGATCCGAAGATTAAAGAAAAGATGGACTTGGATAATGAAGTTACAAAACTTAAAATGCTTGAAGCAAACTATAAGTCTAACCGTTACAGATTAGAGGATAAGGTGGCGAAAAATTATCCCGAAGAAATCGCAAGAACGGAAAAGCTCATAGAAGCTGTTAAGAAAGATATAGCAAGTGTAGAATCTAAAGCGGAAGGTGAGGAAAAGTTTACTTCCATTACAATTGCGGGAGAAAAGATTACCGATAAGAAATTAGCCGGAGAAAGACTGCTTGAAGCAATTTCAAAGGTTAAAATCAATGAAAGCAAGATTATAGGCAAGTATAGAAATATGGATTTAGAGGTAAGCTATAACTTCTTTACCAACGATCATAACTTTAGCCTAAACGGTGCTGCAAAGCATTCAGGAGAGCTTGGAACAAGTGCGGACGGTAATATTACAAGACTTGATAACGCTCTTGAGAAAATGCCTGAGAAATTAAATAGGCTTGAAGAAAAACTTATCAGTACAAAAGAACAACTTGAAAATGCCAAAGAAGAACTCAAAAAGCCTTTTGAAAAAGCTGATGAGCTGAAAACTAAGGTATTAAGACTTGCAGAACTGAATAAGCTCCTTGATATGGGAGAAGTGGAAGAAAAGAGAAATGACAATCCACTTGTAGAAGATGTAAAAAGGGCAATCATTGACTTCTGTAACAGAGAGTACGAAGAAAATCACAGCTATGATGAATTTAATACCTTGTATCCTGACTTAAAGCATATCGGGATCGCCTATACCAATACACCAGATGAAAGGCATGGGATTCAGTATGAACTGAACTTAGAGGAGAAAACTTGGACACAGTACATTGATGATACTCCTATCAAAACAGAGAGCTTTGATTACGAGAGTAAAGGAGAAAATGAAGCTCTAAGGAATATGAAAAATGAAATGGAAATGTCCTCTTTTAGTGATTTAGTCTATGTTGATTCTGAAGATTTAAAAGCAGCAACAGGGCTTGAAATTGATGATGAAGGCAACTTCTATGATCCGCTTTCCAAAGACCTCGATAATGACGGTATTCCTGACAGATATGACAATGACTTTAAGGACAGTGATTATTTTGAGTCAACTTATGATGTGGAGGACAATCTTCATAGCAAAGAAGAAACCGCACAAAAATCTGAGGATAAGCCATCTATTTTAGGACAGATAAGAGCTTATCAAAATGAAAGCAAAACTGAAGAAAAGCAAAAAACAAAAGAACAGGAATTTTTAAGATAAGGGGAGGGTAACCTCCCTTTTGCCATGAAAGGAGATAAAAACATGGATTACAAAACAATGAGAAATCAAATAGAAGATATGGTAAATGATAATCACAAGGACTTTGTAAAGGCGATTATAAGCGTAGAAAAAGGTATCAATGATGAAAGTGCTTTAGATAAGCTCTATGACGCTTATATGGACAATGACAGCCTTAATTTGCTGCATGAGGAATTTGACTATATGATTGAGGATTTAAGGGAACAGGGGCAAATAAAAGACCTTCCTTATGTTCAGGAAGAAAAGGATAATCTTATCAATATTGTAGGAAATATTGTTGGAGAGGTTGATGTAGTAGAAAGGGAAAATAAGAATGGAGAAGCCTTCAAGGTAGCGAATTTCTCCGTAGTATCTAAAGACGATGAAGGGAATAAGGTCTATCATAATTGCTCGGCATACGGAGAAAAGGGTGATATTCCAAAAGACTTTAAGCAGGGAGATTTTGTTAAGCTCTTTGGACAAATCAGAACATCCATTGATGATAACGGCAAGGAACATAGCAATATCAGGATACTTTCTTCAAAGCTGTTAAAAGCAAAGGAACAGATGAAAGGACAAGAAGAAAAGAAAGAATCTGTACTTGGAGCTATTAAGAAATATCAGGCTGAAGATAAGGGAAAGCCGAAAGAAAAGAAAGAAGCAAGAAAAGAAGCTGAGAGATAAATTTATGGTCGGTGTGGTCTTAGGACTGCACCGGCTCTTTTTTATTTGTCTTGAAAAAAGAGGAGAGAAAAAATTATCTCTCCATCTCCTTACCCATGTAAATTCCATAGTTTTTTCGTATCTTGTAAAGCTCGTCCATAGTAGATTTTGTAGAAGAATACTCTTGCATTAGGGTATTCTTTTTTTCTTGCAATGTATCAAGTTTATCTAAAATATCCTTGGAATTTGGCAGTTTTGAATAGGATTTTTTTAGTTTTGCAAGAGCCGTTTCGTAGCGTGTGATTTCAGCCTTATGCTCCTCATAAAACGCCTTGTCCGATGGAGTTGCCTTATATTCCTTGTAATAGGCTCGACACTTTTTAACAGTATGAACTTGTTCCATAGTATCAGAAAGTAGCTGCATGTCCTTATCAATTTCTTTGATTTTATCTTGTAAACTCTGTCTTTCTTCAGCACTTTTCCTAATGTATTCATCAAGCTGCTTAATGGAGTTAATGCCATGTTCTCTGATGAAAACAACTGACTCAGCCATTGTATTTAAGTTATGTTTTGTTGCCCAATATTCATAGCCTTTGCTCTCTTTCACTTTGGCATTGGTATTCATATTGATGACATTTCCGATTCGTTTTTTGACAGGCGGGGCTTTAATAGATTGATTTTCTATAATACGCTCTTTTAATCTTTTTTCTGTATAATCTTCTCCAATCGTCTTAGCTCTTGTAAATCTCTGCTTATCTTTTGGCTTAAAGGCAATGTGTTTGCCATGTTTTATTTCATAACCAAGTTCCGCCATTTTCTTTAGAAATTCTTCCCAATCTTTAGACTGTTTTATCAGACGCTCAATATCAAATTGAAGTCTGCTTTTCCAAGAAGTACCTTTCTTAGATTGCTCATTTTCATACCATGACTTTCCATTTATTTTGTATTTTCTCTTATAGCATTCGTAGAACTCGTCAATAACAGATAGGTTATTTTCTTTACATAACTTATCGCTTTGATACCTGATTTGATGATAGCTTTTCTTGTTGGATTGATAGCACTTGCCACTAACCATATTGACATTATTGAATATGATGTGATTGTGGATATGCCCTTTATCTATATGGGTAGATAAGACAAATTCGTACTCATCCTTTAATATCTTTTTGCACAGTTCAAGACCGATTTGATGTGCCATTTCAGGACTTGCTTCTCCGGGTAAAAAGGATTGAATGAGGTGTCTTGCAAGAACAGTTCCGTTTGTGCCGGCATCATTTCGTGTTCTTAAAAACTGGGTATGAGCAGTTTCCTGATGGCATTTATGAGTGCTTACTAAGATTTGCTCATCTGTTTTTTCTCCATTAACAATATATGAAATGGCAAGATTAAGAGTCGATTTTATTGGGTGTATTTTTGTAATAGCCATAAGATTTAATCACCTCCGGAAGTTCTGTTAAGAAGCAGTGAATGTATTTGCCACAACTCTTTTGAGAAATGTTCAATCTGCTTTTTCATATCGTTTATATCATCTTTGTAAATTATGCCGGTAGAATTTACACGCTTTGCAATCTGATTGATGTTGTTTGTAGCGTTGGAAAGCAAGCCTTGTAAATCTCTAAAGGGTTCTAAATCCACTTGATATATTTCCTTTTCTAAAACGCACTTGCGGATAAAAAGGCTCATATTTCTACACTTAGCAAGTTTTCTTTTATCTTCAAAAAGAGCCTTTTCTTCTTCGGTTAATTTAATTTCAAGTCTTTCATTTCGTATTCTATTTGCCATAGGTAAATCCTCCTTTGAATGTATTTCGGGGTCTTAGGGTACACCCTAACAAGTTAAAAATTGATAAAAAAAGAAGCAGATCCCAGAGGGCTGCTTCATCAATTTTTTCGTAAGTGTCCGTACACTTACTGTGCTTGCTACAAAAGAATGATTAGGGTAGCAAGCGTTAAGCTTTTATTAAGTATTACATTTGTATTATACCATAAATCAATTCCTTTAGCTGTATTTATATCATAGGTTTTGTATTAATTTTAAAATATTTCTCTCCATAGAAGAACGCAGATTTGTTGATTTATATGGTGAATAATTCCAATCGAAGGACTTTTGTAATTCTTTATTATTTTGCAATAGTTTACATTCATAATAAACATTTCTTTGTTTTAAGGCTCAAAAAGTTCTGGATTAAAGATAACATTAGCATTATAAGTTTAATTTGTTCTCGTATGATTTAATTTTTAGAGTAAATTTCAAACAGGAAATTGAAAAAATGTGAATATTATTATTATGAATGTAAAAAAACTATTGACAACAATATACCATCGGTATATACTGGTAGTATATACCGATGGTATATTGTTGATGGAGGTGTTTAAATGACTATTTCTGAGACTCAAAAGAAAATATTGGCAGTCGGCAAGAAAGAATTTTTAAAAAAAGGATTTAAGGATGCTTCACTTAGAATAATTGTCGAGGAAGCAGGATTTACGAAAGGTGCTTTTTATGGTTACTATCCTAATAAAGCGGCCTTATTTGAAGCTATTGTTTCTGATGTAGCTGATGGGTTAATAGAACAGTTCAAAGCTGCACAAGATGCACATTTTGATTTAATTCCAGAAAATAAAACTTTAGAAAGCAGAGAGCTGTCTACAAAATATCTTTTGCATTTTGTGAATTATATTTATGATTATTTTGAAGAATTCAAGCTTGTAATTTGCTGTTCTGAAGGCACAAAATACGAAGATTATATTCATGAACTTGTAGAATTGGAAGTATCCCGTACGGAAAAATATTACGCTATTCTTAAAGAAAAAGGCAAAATGGCAGGAAACGTCAGTCATGATTTACATCACATGATTACCAGTGCATATTTTACAGCTGTTTTTGAAACGATTGTGCATGATATGACAAGAGAACAAGCCATTAAATATGTTAAAGAGCTTGCAGTTTTTTTTAATTCGGGATGGGATGGACTTTTAAGGTTTAAATAAAGCGTAAAATTTTCACGCAAGGTTAGCAAAGGCTAACAACTATATTTAGAAAGGATATAGATTATTATGAAAAATAGAGAAAATATATTACTAACAAGAGATTATATTTCCATAGGCGTTTTTTCACTTATTTATTTTGTTATTGCATTTGTTATAGGCGGTATCGCACAAATGACACCTGTCACTTTTCCGTTTATGCCGATGATAGTAGCTTTATTTGCGGGCAGTGTTTTTATGTTATACACCGCTAAAATACCGAAGCGCGGATCACTTTCCATACTTGGTATACTTGCCGGAATCTTGTTATTTGTTACCGGTATGTTTTGGATGATGTCGGTATTTTTCATCGTATTTGGATTTATTGCGGACTTTATTTGCCAATCAGGAAATTTCAAATCATTCAGAAGAAATTTACTTGCCTATTGCGTGTTTGCGCTGTCTCCAATGGGAGCCTATATTCCCATGGCTATCATGCCTGCACAGTTTGATGAATTCATGCGTAGAAAAGGAGATGTTTCTTCTTTTGAAGGAATCATCAATGCTATTAGAATAAATTGGTGGGTTATCCCCTTAATGATTTTGGGGACAATTATTTGTGCCATAATCGGAGGCCTTATAGGTAAAAAATTATTGAAAAAACATTTTGAAAAAGTGGGGATTATATAAATGGCTTTAGATCCCAGAACAAAGCTGCTGATTTTATCAATAACAAGTATTTCCGTGTTTCTGAATGAAAGTATCGTTATAGAATGCCTTTTTACAGCAATCCCTATATTATTGCTCTTACAGGCGAAAGAGTTCCGTACTGCTTCAAAATACGGAATTCTCTTTATTGTGTTATTGATGGTACAGCTTTTTGTTATATCAAAATTACCTGTTACGATCGGAGGCATCATATATATGTTTGATGTCTATATAAGAAAACTTATTCCTTGTTTTATGCTCGGCACATTTTTAATACAAACTACAAAGGTCAGTGCTTTTTTAGCTGCATTCAGTCGATTGCATTTGCCTAAAGGTTTCACTATTGCACTTTCTGTTACATTGCGATACTTTCCGACAATGGCTGAGGAATGGAACTATATTAAGGACGCCATGGCTCTTCGAGGGATAACCGCTTCTTTTACAGGATTTTTACGCCATCCGGTCAAAATAATGGAGTATGTATATGTACCCATGCTGGTATCTGCTTCTAAAATCTCTGATGAAATCACACAAGCCGCAATTACAAGAGGAATAGATCATGTCGGAAGGCGCAGCTGTATGGAAAAAGTTTGTTTTTCAATCCATGATGCTCTGATTGTAACAATCTATATAGGGATTATTTGCATGATATTTTTTGATTTTTTACGAGGAGGTGTATTCCCTTGATTGAATTTATAAAACTTTCTTTTTCCTACAAGGATATGGAAAAAGCTTCTTTACGGGAATTACACTTAAATATTCCAAAAGGACAATGTGTTCTCTTGTGCGGTGCATCAGGATGCGGAAAAACGACTCTTACCAGATTGGTAAACGGGCTGATTCCTCATTTTTTTGAAGGAAAACTTTCAGGCAAAGTAACTGTAAAAGGAATGAATGTTGCCGAGACCGAAATTTCAACTCTTTCCGATAGTGTCGGCACGGTTTTTCAAAATCCGAGAACACAATTTTTCAACACAGATACAGATAGTGAAATTGTTTTCGGACTGGAAAACAGAATGCTGGAGATGAAAGAATTAAAACAGCAGCTTGAAAGGATTACTAAAGATTTGCATATAGAAAAATTAAAAGGATGCAGCATTTTTGAACTTTCCGGAGGGGAAAAACAAAAAATTGCATTTGCGTCTGTGTATGCCACGAATCCGGATATTTTTGTATTGGATGAACCGTCCTCAAATCTGGATTTTCATTCCGTGCTTGAACTGAAAAAACTGATAGAAAAAATAAAACAACAAGGGAAAATGATTATCATTGCAGAACATCGCTTGTGGTATTTAACAGATGTTGCAGACAGGGTCATCTTAATGCAGGAGGGTCAGATTTTTAAGGATATGAGTATACAGGATTTTTGCGAGCTCCCGCTTGAACAAATACAAAATATGGGGCTCAGGTGTCGAAATCTTTCTGAAATCAAAACAAATACCAATGATAAAAAATTTTCCCAACACACCTTAGAGCTGAAAGATATTCATGTCAAATATGGTGAAAAGATTATCTTGCAAAACATCTCTTTTACCGCAAATGGTGGAGAGATCGTCGCAATTACCGGCGCAAACGGAACAGGAAAAACGACACTGGCACGCACGATATGCGGACTGATAAAACAAAAATCGGGAAATATTTTTGTAGACGGCAGGAGTTTGTCTGCAAAAGCGCGTATTAAAAAATCTTACATGGTGATGCAGGATGTCGGACATCAACTTTTTACGGATTGTGTGGAAACAGAATGCACACTCGGAACAAAAACAACAGATGAGTCTGTTATTGACGAAACTTTATCGGCCTTATCTCTTTCCGAATTAAAAAACAGACATCCCCTTTCACTTTCAGGAGGACAAAAACAGAGGTTGGCAGTGGCAATCAGCTTGCTTTGTGATAAAGAAATTCTTATTTTCGATGAACCGACCAGTGGGCTTGACTTAAAAAGCATGCGGGAAGTAGGAACGATGGTAGAGAGACTTTCTGAACAGGAAAAAATCCTGCTCATTATTACACACGACATTGAATTTATAAAAACAATATGTTCCAGAGTTTTGCTTTTGTCAGGCGGTAAAATAATTGCCGATTTGAGAGGTGAAGAAAAGAAAAATATCGAAAAATATATTTTAGCAGAAGGAGATCGAAATGAAGAATAAGAAGAACAAAAACACATTGCATCGCTTATTTGAGTTTGCCGGATCATGTAAAGGCTTGCTTTTAAGTTCGGTTGTTTTTGCCATTCTTGGTGCAGGGTTTGGAATCGTCCCGTATATTGCAGTTTCACGCATTATTATTCAAATATGCGCCGGCGATTACAGCTTGAAATCAATCATGCCGATGGCAGTAATTGCTCTTTTGGGGTACCTTTTGCAGCTTGGTCTATCAACTGTATCTACGGTGCGGTCTCACAAAGCCGCATTTACTATACTAAAAAATATTCGTACTGCACTTACGAAAAAGTTGTCACGAGTGCCCATGGGATTTGTCTTGGATACCCCGTCAGGAAAATTCAAAACGATGCTTGTAGATACGGTTGAAAAACTGGAGTTACCCCTTGCTCACATGATACCGGAATTAACAGCAAATATTATGATTCCTGTCTTAATGTTGATTTATTTCATGTTCCTTGATTGGAGGCTGGCACTTATTGCTCTTGCAACCTTTCCTGTCGGGATGCTCTGTTATATGGGAATGATGAAAGATTATGAGAAGCGTTATGACAGAGTTATTAAAGCCGCAAAAGCTATGGATGCCGCTACGGTTGAATATATAGGCGGAATCGAAGTGGTTAAGGCTTTTAATCAAAGTAGCGATTCTTATCGCAAATATGCAGAGGCGGTAAAGGAGAATGAAAATTCTAAATCGGAATGGTTCAAAAAGACGAATCCGTACTATGCGGCAGGTATTGCAATAGCACCCTCAAGTCTAATCGGAGTTCTTCCTGTCGGAAGTTTGTTTTATATAGGCGGAAGCATAAGCGCAGGCAGTTTTATATCCTGCATTATTTTATCATTGGGCTTGATTGCTCCGCTTATTCAGGCATTGCGATATACAGACAGCCTTGCTATGGTAGATGCCACCGTAAAAGAAATCGGAAGCCTTTTGGATACGGAAGAAATGGAACGCCCGGAAAAACGAGTACAGCTTAAAGGAGAAAAAATAGAATTTTCCAACGTCTCTTTCTCTTACAAGGATACAGAGGTTTTACACAGCATTTCCTTTGAAGCGAATGAAAATGAAATGACGGCTTTGGTCGGACCGTCGGGATCGGGCAAATCCACTGTCGCCAGACTCATTGCGTCTTTTTGGAATGCGGGAAGCGGAACCGTGAAAATAGGCGGTGTCGATGTGCAGAACATACCGCTTTCGCAGATAATGGAACATATTGCGTATGTTTCACAGGATAATTATTTGTTTCATCTTTCTATACGAGAAAATATACGAATCGGTAAGCCGGATGCTACAAACAGCGAAATCGAAAATGCAGCAAAAAAAGCGGCATGCCATGATTTTATTACATCACTTCCCAATGGCTACGATACCGTTGTCGGAGACAGCGGAAGCAATCTTTCCGGCGGAGAAAAGCAGCGCATTGCCATTGCAAGAGCCATATTAAAAGACAGCCCCGTAGTTATTTTAGATGAAGCTACCGCCTTTACAGACCCTGAAAATGAGTCGATAATTCAGCACTCCATCAGCGAGCTTGTAGCGGGAAAAACGCTGATTGTCATTGCACATCGATTATCTACTATCACATCAGCCGATAAGATTATCGTCATGAATGCAGGAAATATAGAAGCGGAAGGAAAACATGAGGAGCTTACCCAAAATTGTGTTCTTTACAGAGAACTTTGGAATACACATATCAGCACGCTTGATATGAAGGAGGTATCAGCATGATTCAGATGTTCAGACGACTTTTGGATTTTTCCGGAATGGAAAGAAAAAGATTGATTTTATCGTTTATTTTTCATATGTGCAATTCCGTGTTTGAGATGCTTCCCATTATGGCTGTGCTTGCAGTTTTGAACGGAATACTATTATCACTTTCAAGTGGCTTCATGTCGATTAAAACAATATGGGCAGCCTTGGGGATTATGCTTTTAAGTATTTCAGGACGCATTCTATTTACGAATCTTTCCGCTGTAAAAAGAACCCTTGGAAGCTTTTCCATGTGTTCCAAATGGCGCATGGAGCTTGGCGAAAAATTAAAACGCGTACCTATGGGATATTTTAATGAGCATCGCCTTGGAGATATTACAGCGGCAGTTACTACAACACTTGGAGATCTGGAAACCAATGCAGTTACCGTCATGGAAGCGGTAGCCGGAGGATTTATCCACGCTGCAGTGATAGGGATATGGCTTTTGTTTTATGAATGGAAAATTGGAGTTTTGATGTTCATAGGGCTTTTTCTTTCCCTTTGTGTGTACGCAAAAACACAAAAAGCTGGTATGAAATATTCTCCGCGCAGGCAAGCTGCACAGGCCGGACTTGTTACAGGCATTTTAGAATATATACAGGGGATGTCCGTGATAAAGGCATTCGGACTTGCCGACCGTTCGGACAAATCCGTAGACGCTGCAATCAATGAAAGCGCAGAGGCAAACATCGCTTTAGAAAAAGTTTTCTCCGGCTTAGCTGCCGTCTTTCAAATGATATTCAAATTTGCCAGATTCGCAATCCTTGTTGTTGCACCATACCTGCTTATGAACGGAGAAATAACTCCTGAAAAGTGCCTGCTCCTTATTGTCGCAAGCTTTATGATTTATACGACTGTGGAGCTTGCAGGAAGTACGGCTGCCGTTGCAAGAGTTGTGGATGCTTCTTTAGACAGATTGGAAACAATATCCAATATTCCCCTTCTTGATGAAAAGGGAACAGACCTTATCCCGAAAGCATACGACATAACCGTTTCAAACATTTCCTTTGCATATGAGGAAAAGGAAATTCTGCACGATGTAAGCTTTTCTGTTCCTCAAGGTACGAGCTGTGCCATTGTAGGACCATCAGGCTCAGGAAAGACGACCCTTTGCAGTTTAATTGCACGCTTTTGGGACGTAAAAGATGGTGAGATTCTTTTAGGTGGCGTTAATGTAAAAGACTATACTTGCGATAGCCTTCTTAAGAATTTTTCCATTGTGTTTCAAAGGGTTTACCTTTTTGAAGATACCATTGAAAATAACATTCTTTTTGGAAAACCGCAGTCAACAAAAGAAGAAATAGTGTCCGCGGCAAAGAAAGCATGCTGCCATGATTTCATATCCGCACTTCCGGATGGATACCAAACAAAGATTGGAGAAGGAGGTGCAACCCTTTCCGGCGGTGAGAAGCAGCGAATCTCTATCGCACGAGCGATTTTGAAAGATGCACCTGTTGTCATTTTAGATGAGGCTACGGCAAGTGTCGATCCTGAAAACGAACGGGAATTGCAGCAGGCTATTTCAGAGCTGACAAAAAATAAAACGCTTCTGATGATTGCTCACAGGTTGAATACAGTTCGAGAAGCAGATCAAATTCTTGTTCTTGAAAATGGACGAATTGTGCAAAGAGGAAAACATCAGGAGCTGATACAGCAGGAAGGACTTTATCGACGATTTGTTGAAATTCGGGGAAATGCAATTGGATGGAAATTAGGAGGCCTGGAATGACATACAAAAAATTTTACTTCGGAAAGTTAAATGCACAGATATTAAAAAAAATAGATGCGGAACATAAAACAAAAATGAAGCAGCTCATCAAAGAAATCAATCAAGGATCATGGACGGAAAAACAGAAAAAAAGGCAAAAAAGAAGCATTATTTCAAATATAGCCCTATACCGATGTTTCATAGATAAAGGGCTTTCAAAAAATGAGGCAAAAGAATTGGTAAAGGAGTATTCATTTTATGTTGCCCAAAAGGCACATAAGCTTTTGAAAACATTTTTTTATATCCCCGGGTTTTTCAGGCTGTTCCGCTTGTTTATGAAAAAAGGGATGTCGGGCGATGAAATATGGAAAAGCAGAATCCTGTCGGATGACGGGGAATACTACCGTGTCGATGTGCTCAAGTGCCTTTGGGCGGATACCTGCAATTTTTTTGAATGCCCAGAGCTTTGTGAGATATTCTGTCTGTGTGATCATATCGTATTCGGAAATATAAAGGGATTTGTATTTGAAAGAAGTCAGACACTGGGAATGAACGGTGAAAAATGCGACTTTTGCTTCATAAATAGGAAAGGGGAAAGTTAAATGAATAGGGCTGAGGAAAAATGGTCCGGGGATGCCGGAAAAATGAAAATGTTTCTTCTTCAAGAAATAGAAGAAAGAGGTCTGGAATGGAGAGGTTTGTTAGAACGGTGTCTTGGAGATTGTCAAAAAAACAAAATTTTAGATGTCGGATGTGGAACCGGGTTTATTTCGCTGCTTCTTGCACAAATTGGGTGTGATGTCATTGCAATAGACAATAATGTCGCAATGCTCAAGGAAGCTGAAAAAATATCTGAGGAGTTAGGATTTTCAAATAAAATCACTTTTATGCTTAAAGACACAGAGTTAGTGGATTTTCCCGATAATACCTTTAATGCAGTGGTCTCAAGACATGCCTTTTGGCTATTTAATAATCCGAAAAAAGTTTATGCGCAGTGGTACAGAATTTTGAAATCCGGCGGTTGTATGCTGAATTTAGATGCAAATTGGCTTTTCCCTTTTTGGGGAGAGGAACAGGCAAAGCTCTTTCAGTCAGATGAAAACATTTTAACAAAACGCTACGGCAAATTTCAGGATTATTATCATGATACAGATATGATGGACGAATTGAAAAAACTCCCTTTAAGTTATATAAAACGCCCGGAATGGGATTTGGAAACATGCAGAGAAACAGGTTTTAAGAACATTGAAACAGAGACACTGTTACAGGAAAAGTATTGGAATCCTTTTATGGCACGCAGGTATCGCACGATGCCGACCTTTATCATCAAAGCTCAAAAGTAATATTTACGGAGGAAAATAAATGAAAAAAAATAAAGCATTAAAATGGGAAATTAAAGATGTCATTGCGGCTGCTCTGTTGAGTCTCTTTCTCATTCTCATCCAGTTTATTGTAAATATGGTATGCATGACCAATCATTTTGTCAGTATGGTTTTATCAGTTGGTTTTACCATGTTCTTATGTGCACCTGTCTATTATCTGCTTTTGTGTCGGGTAAGGAAGCACTTTGTCAGCCTTGTTTATATGAGTATCGTCGGTATGATTTATCTGTTGATGGGGAACTGGTATCTTTTACCGTACTTTGTTGCAATTGGTATGATATGCGAAGCAATCTTGTGGAAAGATTGTTCTGAAAGGAATTCAAAACAAATTATAGCATCGTGGACTGTTGCCAGTCTTTTATATAACGGTGTCAATTTACTGCCGATTTGGTTCTTTTGGGAAACCTATTACAGCTTTGCAAAAAGCGGTGGCATGGATCAAAGCTATATAGACTCATATATCAGCTACTATAAGACTCCCGGATGGATTATATTCATTGTTATCTTTACGGCGATATGTGGGCTTGCGGGTGGTCTGGCAGGCAAAAAAATTATGGGAAAACATTTCAAAAAAACGGGACTTCTATAATGAGAAAAATTTCTTTTGCTGTCATAACTAAAATATGGGGATTCATTTGTGTACTAATAGCCATTTATATGGGAAAAGACGTCGTTTTCAGCTGCATCCTTACAATTGCCACTTTTTTATATTTAGGTATACAAGGGAAATGGAAAATCGTATTTGATTACGGCATATTCTATATCTTATTGGGAATTTTACTCTACGCCATACAACGTTTCGGACTTCATATGCTGATTTTTTCGGAGTTTTATGTGCTGATGCTTTGGAATCTTTCTCCTGCTTTCTTGGTATCATGGGATTTGATTACAACACCGCCTGGAAAAATTTCGGCATTCCTAAGTTCCATTCACCTTCCTACATCCGTTATTTTGGGTGTCCTTGTAGTATTTAGATTCTTCCCTACCATGAAATCGGAGTTAAGGAGTGTGTATCTATCTATGAAAAACAGAAATTTGACAGGTCTTAAACAGATATTGCAAGCACCTGCAAAGACATGTGAATATGTGCTGATTCCCCTACTCGTCAGAATCTTGATGATAGCAGATCAGCTTTCTGTTTCAGCTATTGCAAGAGGTGGGGAATCACCGGGGAAAAGAAGCAGCTACTATGAGAGCAAGATTGAAATAACGGATATATTTGCCATGATTTTATGGTTCGCTTTGATATCGGGTTATTTATGGATAGGAGGCATGAGAATATGATCGACTTACAGAATGTTTCCTTTCAGTATGCGGATAGCAATTATGGTGTGACGAATATAAATTTAGTGATAAAAGCCGGTGAATGTGTGGTTTTGACAGGAAAATCAGGATGTGGAAAAACGACCATTACAAGACTTATCAACGGTCTTGCTCCAAAATATTACAAAGGAACAAAAAAAGGCAGTATACGAATTGCAGGAAAAGATATTGAAATGATGCCGTCCTATGATATCGGTAAAATTGTTGGCAGCATATTTCAAGATCCTCAAAGACAATTCTTTTCATCAGAGCTTGAGGGTGAAATAGCATTTGGATGTGAAAATTACGGTTTCTCAAAGTTTGAAATTCAAAAAAGAACAAAGGATGCTATTCATAAGATGAGATTGGAAAACATAGGAAAGATTTCCTTAGATTTGCTTTCAAGTGGTGAAAAACAACGAGCAGCAGTAGCTTCTGTATATGCAATGCATCCGGAGGTTTTTGTGTTTGATGAGCCGACTGCAAATCTGGACAAAGACGGCATCATTCAAATGAAAAACATCCTTATGCAGTTAAAGAAAGCAGGATACACATTGCTGATTGCCGAGCATCGTCTCAGTTGGACAGAAGAACTTGCCGACAGGTATTTATATATGAAAGACGGACAGATACAGCATGAATATTCTTCTTTAGAATTTAGTACAATGAATGACTTGGAACGCATTTCAAAGGGACTTCGCCGTATTATAAATAAACCTTTTACAAAACAGATTGCCCCACCCCGAACGGACAATATTGCAATACAAGGAGAAAGGCTCTCTCTCAAGAAAAATAAAAAACAAATATTAAAAAATGTGGATATTTTTGCTAATGAGAAAAGTGTTACTGCAATCACAGGCAACAATGGTGCGGGAAAAACCAGTTTAGCTTTAATTTTAAGCGGACTTGAAAAATTAACAGAAGGTAATGTTTATATTCATGGTGAGAAGGCAGGGTACAGAGAACTTTGCAAACATACCTATTACTGTTCAAATGACACAGGGACACAATTTTTTACAGAAAGCATTTCAAAAGAACTTTTGCTTGGAACAAAATATGATGCAGAGAATTTAGAAAATGCAAAAAAATTGCTTAAGGATATGTGTTTATACGAATATAAAGATTCTCATCCTGCTTCCTTGTCGGGAGGTCAAAAACAAAGACTTGCAGTATGCTGTGCGTTGTTGTCAGGTAAAGATATTTTGATACTTGACGAACCGACCAGTGGCTTGGATGCCGAAAATATGTTTTTGATTGCAAGGGAACTAAAGAAAGCTGCAGAAAAAGAAAAAACTATTTTGGTAATCACTCATGATGAGGAATTTATGGATGCTTGCTGTGAATACAGAATAAGTATCGATAAAACGCAAAAATAAAGGACAAGGAGGGTTTTTATAATGGATGTTCGTGATAAATTACTTATGGAAAATCCTTGGAAATTGATGATTCATCTTAGTTTGCCGGCAATTTTGGGTCAACTGATAGTAGGATTATATGCCTTTGTCGATTCAATTTATGTCGGGCAAATGGTGGGAACCGATGCCATGAGTGCAGTTTCGGCGGCATCTCCGTTTGTATTAATCAATAATGCGATTGCTGTTCTTCTTGGGATAGGTTCGGGCTCTGTACTTTCTCGGGCAATCGGAAAAAAAGATAAAGAAACCGTGGATAAGATTATAGGAAATCTAACTTTCTTGGTAATCGTTTTATCATCAGTAGTTATGATTATCGGTATCATATTTGCTCCTGAATTTTTACGCTTATCTGGTGCCGGCGGTGAAGTGATGGAGATGGGTGTTTCTTATTTAAGAACAGTATATCTCGGCTCCATATTCGTAAATTTTATGCAGGGTGCAAATATGGTAATAAGGGCAGAGGGTCGCATGGGAATTGCAATGGGAATCATGGCGGCTGGTGCTATTTTAAATATTATATTAGATCCTATATTCATTCTGTTTATGCCATCTCGAGGACCGCAAGCTGTTGCAATCGCAACTGTGATTTCTCAAATCAGTCAAGCTTTGGTCACCTTAATATACTTCTTGAAAAAAAGTCCGGTGGTTCGTTTTCATGGGATAAAACCTGCAAAAGATTTATTACCTGAAATTTTTTCCGTGGGAATGAGCGCTATGCTCATGCAAATTATGATGTTGGTTCAAATGACAGTTGTATATAATACGGCAGTGCATTTTGGCGGAGAAAAGCAAATAGCTCTTATGGGAGCCGCTCAAAGAGTTATGCAGCTTGCATTTGTTCCGATATGGGGAATGAGTCAAGGGATGCAGCCCGCTGTCGGAACAAATTTCGGAGCAAAAGAATATATAAGGGTTAAAAAACTTACGAATGTATTTATTATAGGTTCTACTTGTCTTGCCGGATTTTTCTTTGCCATAATTGAAATTTTTTCAGTGCAGATATTATCTGCATTTATTACCGATTCAGTTATTGTAAGTTCAGGATTATCTAATTTTAGGCTTATGTACTGCATATTTCCTACTTATGGCATGCTCATAATGACAGTCACTTATTTTCAGGCTATCGGTAAAGCAAAGCAGGCAGGAGTATTGGTTATACTAAGGCAACTTGCGCTTGTAATCCCTTTAGTATTGATATTACCTCGTTTTCTGAACGAAAATGTTCTCGGAGTATGGCTGGCGTTGCCTTTGAATGATGTCGTTATAATTTTGATTGCCATTATATTGCTAATTAGTGAATACAAGCGCATTACTAAGCTTGCACAGGAAATAAACAAGGTTAATGTTGGTGAGATATCATGAAAAAAATCGTCATTTTGAGTTGTTTCATTGCTTTTGCCTTTGTCGTTTTATTTCCGCGTTCCTTTATTTTTGCTGCGGAAGAAACTGAACATTACGAAACTGTTATTGATAAAGTTGCGGATGCGTATATAGGTAAAAGCGTTCCAGGTGCATGTGTCATTGTATCTGAACACGGAGAAATTGTGTTTTCAAAAGCCTACGGATACGCTGATTTAGAAAAAAATATACCTATGGATCCTGAAAACACAGTTTTTGAATGGGGATCAATATCAAAAACCTTTATATGGGTAGGTGTGATGCAATTAAATGAAGAAGGAAAAATTGATTTGGATGCGGATATTCGCAACTATCTACCAAAAGGTTTTTTGAAAAATTTACACTATGATACACCTATTACAATGCGTCATCTCATGAATCATACGGCGGGCTTCGAGGAGCAGCTTATTAACCTTCGCTATTTTGAAAGTGATAAGGAATTTACATTAGCCGAAGTCTTGTCCTCACATCAACCCGAACAGGTATTTTCACCGGGCAAGGTAAGCGCATATTCTAACTGGGGCGCTGCATTAGCTGCATTTATTGTAGAAAGAGTGAGTGGTCAAAATTACAAAGAATTTGTAAATGAACACATTTTGAAACCTTTAGATATGAACAATACATCGATAGGTCCATTTCAAAATGATAATCCTACGATTTTGGCAAGAAAGGCAGTCGGTTATTCTTTTTTTGAAAAGGGATTCCGCAAAGAACCGAATATGTATTTAAGAATGTACCCTGCTGGTGGAATGAATGGCTCAGCTGGGGATTTGTTGAATTATGCACAAGAGCTGGCTAAAAATAATGATAAAGATAATCTATTGTTTAATAATCCTCATACTAAAAAAGAAATGTTTACAGAAACCTATCGCTCCTATGGTGCAAATTCAGGTTTATCTCACGGCTTCTGGCAATATGCGAATAATCCGGAAATGCATGGACATGAAGGTGGAACATACGGATTCAAAACACAAATATGGGTAGAACCGAAAAATGAGAGAGCAATTTTAATATTGACAAATGTAATGGAGACGGAGTTTTGCTCGGAGATTATGGAAAAAATTGCATATACAGAAGCTGATGAAAAAAAGATAAAAGAAAATTTAGATCTCAAGATGTTAAGCGGAGATTATCTTCCTGCACGCTCTGCATTGAAAAATGTTGGAAAAATACAAGGGAAAAAGCAAATGATTTCCATTAGAGTGACAGATGGAAATCGTCTTTGTCTTACCATGCCATTTGAAGATAAAAAGCAATATTACGAACAAATAGATTCTAACATTTTCTTTTGCAAGGATGCGAGTCCTGAAGAAAAAATACTTGCTTTTAATATAAATGACGGCAAAGTACATTCTATGAGCTTTAGATTAGCTCATGATTATATCCCTGCCACTAACACACAAGGGAAAATAGCATTTTTGTTCAGCTTGGGAACTTATATATCAACCACATTATTATTTTTAACATTACTGATTATATGCATCATTTCAACGCTACAAAGGTGGAAGAGATGTATGCGACATCATATATATCTATATATTTGTGGAGCTATGCTTGGGATTTCTGGAATTACAGGAATGGCTCATTGGTTTTCAATATATGAAATTCTTGCTCATGAACTTATGATTATTATTATTGCTGGATGGTGTTTTAGTATTATAGGGATTTTATGTGGAGGATATGCAATTTTCAAAGAAAGAAGTATCAAAAACAGTGGATTACTACTAATATTTATAGCTCAGATTTTTTCGGCATATTATCTTGGGTTTTTAACTGTTGTATAGAGGATCTTTTAAAAGAATGCTCTAATATATATTTTTCGAGTAAGGAAAATTTGATTAAATAGTGGAGGTAATTGCTATGTGTTATGTAGGGTCTGTTATTTATATAGAAAATAATAATAGACCTTTTTGATGTCAGTAATTATTATAAACAATTAAATTTAAAACATTTTGGAAGAACAGGTTTCTTCCGTTTTCGAGGACTTTTTATGCTTATGTGCAGGAGTCCTCCTTTTTTGTCTGAAAAACAAATAGACAAAAAAGAAATGGAGGAAACTTTATGGCAAAAGAGTATTACCTTTATGTCAGAGGGCAAAAGGTAAAAGTCAGTGAAGATATTTATAAAGTCTACTGGCGAGAAAAAGAACACGAGAAGTATTTAGAGCAGGTGGACAGAAAAAACCACCTGCTTTTCTTTTCCTCTTTGGATCATGATGGACATTTTATAGATAACATCGCTGATGAAAGCGTTGATGTAGAAAAGATTGTTGAAACACAGATGATGATTGAGGCAGTCAGAAATGCTATATCAAAACTAAACGATGAGGAAAGGGACATCATAGAGCGATTGTATTTCAATGATGAAACGCTATCAAGCATAGCGAGAGGCAAGAAAGTGAGCTATCAAGCTATACAATGGCGAAAAAATAGCATTCTTAAAAAACTAAGGGTGCTATTGGAAGAATTTATGAAGTAATCGCCTTGTGCATGAGGGCAGATTTTCCTTTATAAATTGAAGGGAGATCTGTCCTTATATTTTATTTAAGGAAGTGATGAAAACCATAAAGTTGAAGAGAATCTCTCTTAAAGCCGTTAGGCTATTGTTCCTTGACAACTGAATAGACCAAAGGTAGGACTTTATCTACTTGTGGAGGATTATGACTTACGCCATGACCTTTCTGCTGAGAACAATTTCGGTTTAATAAATACTGAGTAAATCAAGGAAACAAGAAAGCGAGCGATAAATAAGAATACATAAAAAACAGATTTGGCAACCTGTTCAATGAAGCAAGTAGTGATAATGATACTTCAATAGTTTAAGCCGGCTCGTCTGGAATAAGAGGCGGAGGTGAGATTCCTATGTTGCTGCCAAGCACCTACCAAAGTCGTTAAACTTAAAATATAGAAGAAAACATATTTTGATTATAGAAAGTTTGTAAAGGAAGGAGGGGTGTCTGTGGATAGTGACTGGAATGGATTGGCTGATTTAATAGCAAATCTGATTACAAAATATGCTGGTGTTTTAGATTTAGATAATCTGCCCGATCCAACGCCAGCAAAAAATCAAGAGAATAAAAATAGTTTTGACATGGCAAAAACACTAATTGAGGCGGACTAATAAAGGTGTTATAATATACTTGAAATGATAGTCCAAACTTAAATTCAAAAATCAAGGTTTATATATGATATAGAAAAGTTATATTGAGGTTAATGCTATGTCAAAAGAAAAAATAAAAGTATACCTCTATACACGAGTATCTACGTCAATACAGATAGAGGGATATTCGTTAGAGGCACAAAAATCACGAATGAAAGCTTTTGCTATTTACAACGATTATGAAATTGTTGGAGAGTATGAAGATGCCGGAAAGTCTGGCAAGTCTATTGAAGGTAGAATACAGTTCAATCGAATGATGGAAGATATAAAATCTGGAAAGGATGGAGTATCTTTTGTTCTTGTGTTTAAGTTATCAAGATTTGCAAGAAATGCCGCTGATGTTCTTTCTACACTTCAGATAATGCAGGATTATGGAGTTAATCTTATCTGCGTTGAAGATGGCATTGATTCATCTAAAGATGCCGGGAAACTAATGATTTCTGTTTTATCAGCTGTGGCTGAAATAGAAAGAGAAAACATTCGTATTCAAACAATGGAAGGTCGCATTCAAAAAGCAAGGGAAGGAAAATGGAATGGTGGCTTTGCTCCGTATGGATATAAACTTGAAGATGGCAAGCTGTTTATAAATGAGGAAGAGGCAGTTGCCATAAGAACGATTTTCGACCAGTATGTAAATACTACGATAGGAGCCAACGGGCTATCTAAATACTTAGAAAATCATGGAATTAGAAAAATTCCAAGACAGAATGGAAAGAATCCTTTGTTTGATGCAGGTCTTATAAGAAAGATATTAAAGAATCCTGTATATAATGGGAAAATAGCATTTGGAAGAAGAACTTTAGAAAAAGTTCATGGTACAAGAAATGAATATAAGCAGGTTGAACAAGATGAATATCTAATATCTGAAGGTATACATGAAGCTATAGTTTCCGATGAAGTTTGGCAAGCTGCTCAGGTTAAGCTAAAATCTCAAGCAAAGAAATATGAGCATGTTAATAAAGGTAAAGATACACGCACACACTTGCTTTCTGGAATTGTAAAATGCCCGATATGTGGAGTGGGAATGTTTGGAAACAAGTGCATCAAGAAAAAGAAAGATGGCACAAAGTATAAAGATTTTTATTACTATGGTTGTAAACATAGGCAGATGATAAGAGGTCATAAGTGTACTTTCAGTAAGCAAATTAGAGAAGAATTGTTAGATGAAGCTGTCGCAGAGGTAATTGTCAAGATTGTAAGTAATACGAAATTTGCTTCTATGATGCAAGAAAAAATCAACATGAAGGTGGACACCTCTGAAATAGAAAAAGAAATAGATAATTACCAAAAGGAATTGAGAAAGAGTCATTCTACAAAGTTTAAGCTAATTGAGGAAATAGATAATTTAGATGTTGATGATAAGCACTACAAACGAAGAAAACAGGACTTAGATGATAGACTTTATCGTATGTACGATAAAATTGAAGAATTAGAATCATTGTTAATTGATGCGAAAGCAAAGAAACAAACTATTGAAGCTGAAAAACTTACAGGAGATAACATATATAAGGTTCTGATCTATTTTGATAAGCTCTATAAAGTCATGAATGATGTAGAGCGTAGGCAGTTAATTTCAGCTTTGATTTCTGAAATTCAAATTTATGAAGAAAAACAACCTAACGGACAATGGCTAAAATCCATTACTTTTAAGCTACCTATCATTGATGAGGATCTAAATATAAGTTTGGACAATGATGAACAAGTTGAGTGCGTGGCGGTGTTAAGGAGAAAATAAAGAAGCGATCGAGTAAGAAAAGCAAAAGACTTACTCGATTTTTTATTAGAATGCTCTAATAAAAAGACTGAAGGGTGGTTAGAAGTCAATGGGGGGGTATATACGATATACAAAGAGAGAGTTCGTAGAATGATATCTTGTTCCCGTAGAGAGGAGGACGAATTATGGATTTTGCACCTGTAGGGGCTTTGCTCATTGTTGAATTGATCATCGCTTTTATCGTCGTCGTCGCCGCCATCAGCTTGGCATGTTACGTTATTATCCGCGTTTGCCATAAGGCGAGGAGAGACGCCCTGAAGAAATATCCCGCTTTAGAGGATGAAAACAAAAAATAAATTCTGTCGGCGAGATTAAGGGCGTGACCCGGAGAAGGGCAGAGGGATAAAAAAGGTGATTTCCATGAAGATTAAATTTAAGAAAAAACGCCTTTTAAAAAGGCGCGGGATCTCGATTGTATGCGTTCTTTCGATGACCCTCTTTTCGGTCGCTTGTCAGAAAGCGGGAGAGGCTGAAAGTCCGTCGCGAAATCAGTATAAACGAATTGAAAAAGCGACGGACACCGACTATCCGCAGCTTTCTTTCAATGAAATGGCAAACAGCTCCGATTTGGTGGTGGCGGCAGACTTTCTGGGTTTTACGAAGCCCTTTAAGGTATCGCCCTATGGCGGCGGTGACATATCCATTTACAGAGACGCCGTCTTTAAAGTAAAGAAGGTCTATAAGGGAGAAATGAAAGAGGGAAGAACGGTGACCGTGCGAATCCCCGGCGGTGATGTCGTCGATGATGAGAGACAAACCATCTACGCGGAGCCGACGGAAGCGGATTGGATGTATAATGACGAGAATGAGAAAGTCCTGTTTCTCGCTCGCCCAAGGGAGGATCGGTACAAGACGCGGGAGGATTATTATAAATTTGTGACCGGTCCCAACGGCATGTACGATCTGCGGGATAACACTCTTTTCGGGCTTTTCCACGAGGACGTCACCTTCGATGCAAAGGCCCTCGATTCCATCGATCCCGCCGTGGATCCGGCGGCAGAGGAAAAGGCGGAAATGGATAAAAGGCTTCAGGAAAAGTCCATGACGCGTGAAGAATACGACGCCTACTTTGAGCAAATGGATCAATACGGGGTAAAGGAACCCTAAGTTTCCATGGTGCAAGAAGAGGATGAGGGGCCGCCAATACGTGCGGCCTTTTTTATTGCCTTAATTGAAAAAAGCGGAGGGACCACTTGCATACATAAATGTACAAATATATAATTAAGACATAAAAATTTTCACCCTTTGAGTGAAAATTAAATAGATTTAGTGCTCGCCCGGCAATGATTCAAATAACGTTGACTACATAAAGGGACACATGTTTTTCGAAAGATGACCCCGGAAGTGACGCAGCAAGAGACGGCTTGATAAAACTGCGGTCGAGACAGATGACAGCAGATGAAATGGAGGTAGAAATGAAACGCGGAATAAAGCAGACGATCGTGCCCATCCTCGCACTGGTGATGATCCTAAGCGCCTTCCTCCCGGGCACCGTGGAAGTCCATGCAGAAGGCGGCATTCCTATTGATGAAACCCACTTCCCCGATAAGAACTTTAGGGACTTTGTATTTTGGAGCCTCGATAGTAATCGTGATCATCGCTTAAGTCAAGCAGAATGTGACGCTGTTGAGAAGATCGATGTTACCCAAAAAAGAATTACCGACTTAAAGGGGATTGAGTATTTTACCGGGTTAAAGATATTGAATTGTTGGATTAACGAACTAAAATCCTTAGATTTAAGTAAAAACACAGCGCTAGAGGAACTTATATGTACCCGCAACAAACTTACAAGTCTAGATGTCAGTCAACTGACCGGTCTTAAGGTACTTAAATGTAGCGAAAACAAACTAACAAACTTAAACATAAGCAAGAATACCGCCCTCACGGTCCTTCGCTGCAGTGCCAACCAAATTAGAACCTTAGATGTAAGCCATAACACTACCCTTCGTAAATTAGTTTGTTATGAAAATAAATTAAGGGAACTGGATGTAAGTCAAAACACTGCCCTTACAGAGCTTAAGTGTTATCAGAATGAATTGACGACGCTGGATGTAAGTCAAAATGCCGAACTTGAGAGGCTTGTCGCACATAGCAATCCCTTAACTTCTGTGAAGCTAATCGAAAAAGAGTATCTCGACTTACAGTTAGATCCGATTTATCAGCTTTCTGTACCGAAAGGAACTTCGAAAATTCTTTTTCCTAATGGATTTAAGATGGAAAATGTTCAGGGAACGATTCCCGGAATAGAAGCAACAGGCGATGGCTTCAAATGGGATGGAACCACGGAAAAAGGCGAATTCGAATACAAATTAAGCGACGTACCCGAAAAAATTGTAAAAGCAACCGTACACATTACGAATTTAGACGATCCGGCTTTAAACGAAGCGATAAAGCTCGTGGAACAAGCAGAAGAGAAGAAAACGGAAGTACAATATAATGCCGCGAAAGTAAAAGTCGATGCGCTGAATAAAATGAATTGGACAACGGACTTGGAAAATCGCCTGGCAGAGGTCAAAAAATACATTGACGCCGAAAATGCGCTAAAGGCTTTAGAGGCAAAAGAAGCCAAAGATCTAACCGATGAGGCCATGGCGGCAACAGCACAACGCGTGAATGAAGTTAAAAGGGATTGGAGGGCACCCCTTGAAGAACGCTTAAATGATCTGAAAAATAAAAAAACCGCCTTTGATCCCGAGCATGTAGCAAACATGGCGGTCAAGACCCAACCGAGGAACTTAAGCTACACCGAAGGAGATGAATTGAACCTCGCCGGTTTGGTCGTCATCTTAACGGACAACAAAGGCGTCAAAAAAGACGTGGCCCTTGAAGACTTTGAGGCCACGGGCATCACATCAAGTCCCGCACATAAGGCCGCCCTCGCCGCCGCCGATAACGGCAAAAAAGTGAAACTGACGATGGGAAGCTTGGCGGCAGAAACCGAACCGCTGAGCATTAAAGAAAAGCAAGTGTTTGTAGATACAAAAGCCCTTCAGGAAAAAATTGGCGAAGCAAAGGCATTGTTGGAAAAATCCGGTCAATCGGATTTCGCAAAGAAATTGCAGGAAGTCGTTGCCGACGTGGAAGCTGTAATCAAGAACCCGACGGATCAGGTGGCAGTCAATAATAAGCTTAGCGAACTTGATAAAGTCATGAATGCGCTGAAAGATTATAACGAGAAAAATCAGCAGAAGGCGGCTGGAGAAAAGGAAAAAGGCCATCGTAACAGGCGAAACAATACCGCGCGCCAAGGCAATGGGGGCGAAGGCAGGATTTTCGGCCAAAGGGCCCAAGAGCCTGCAACGACCGAAAACAAGAGCGATGTTAAGCACCATGCCGTGGTTAACGAAGCCTATATCTACGGCTACGAAGACGGATCTTTCCGTCCCGACGGCAACATGACCCGGGCAGAAGCGATAGCCATGCTTGCACGTCTCGCGAAATTGGATACGTCCGATGCTTCGAGACCAAACTACATGGACGTTCGCGGCGGATGGTACAATGGCGCGATTAATGCCATGGTTAAGGCCGGCTATATGAAGGGATATTCTGACGGAACCTTCCGTCCCGACGAAAAGATTACCCGCGCGGAATTCGCACAAATGCTTACAGCTGTGGACAAGGCCAACCGCATCAACGTACCTTTTGCCGATGTAAAGGGTCACTGGGCTCTGCCTGCCATCGAACAGGCCTATGCGAACGGCCGCATCAAGGGTTATCCGGATGGCTCTTTCCGCCCGAATCATTGGATTACCCGTGCAGAGTCGGTTACCATTGTCAACCGCCTCTTTAATCGTCCTGTCAATGAAAAAGCTTTGGCTACTATGCGAGGCGATATGAAGAACTTTAAAGACATTTCTCCGAAGCACTGGGCATACTATCAAATTCTCGGCGCATCGAATTCCTACGAATCTTTTCGCGAATAAAACAGTGCCGAAGAGATTTGGACGCGCATTGTTTAATGAAAGAATGGGAATCCCTTCCCTGTAAAACGGAATAAACAGATCGGAAATCCATTCTGAAAATGAACAAACCCACGAGGAAACTCGCGGGTTTGTTTTTATGCTTTTTTATTTTAAATTGATGGTCCGCGTGATTTCCACTTCTTGTGTCGCGGCGTTCCAGATGATTTCTTTTCCTTCGACCAAGCCCAGGGCCCGTGCCACATTGGCGATGGGAAGGTAGGTTCGGTCGTTTTTAATCATGGCTTTGGTGTCGCTTTCGTAGGTTTTGCCGTTGACGATGATTTTGTTTGTGTCCACGGGGATTTCCACGCGAGTGGTTTTGTCTGTCATAAGGACGGTGCGCGTTTCATTGATCCACTGTACGTCCATGCCCAGGCTTTCCGCCACGTAGCGAATGGGGAGCATGGTGCGGTTGTTGTGGATAAAGGGGGCGACGTCCACTTGGCCCTTCGTCTTCATGCCCTGTACACGGCGCTCAAGATTTTTCGAACCGATTTTCAGTTTGACGGAGAACTGCAGGGTATTCTTCGCAGGGGTTTTCGCCGCTCGGATCGGATTGGGCTTGAATTGAGGAGACGGGGAAGCGGGGCGAGCCGGCTTGCTGGGCTTGGGCCGATTCGGAAGGGGGGTTCCGGGAGTCGGTGCCTTCTTTTCCCACTTGGCGTAGAGGGTCATGTCGCCGACGACGGCACTTGCAAAGTCGTAGGCCTGTGTGAGGGAAGCATCGGTGTACCATCCGGCGAAGGCGTGATCCGCCTTGGCGGGATCTTGGGGCCTCGTTAAGAGAAAGCCTTCACTAACGGTGTCCGGATCGATTTTGCTTCCATCATTGGTTTCGAAGGTAATGGTGTAGGTGCTGTTGGTCTTCAAGCGGAAGTAGCCAGGTTGATCCGCACCGCCGTCGATTCGCGCGTATTCTTTGTTGACGTGGTCTTCGTTATATACGGTGCCTTTTCCACCGACGAGGGAGGTGCAGCCGGCAAACATATTGCTCGCGGATATAATCTTGTCGGTGCTGAAGCCTCCGGTGGCGAAGATGGTGCGCAAGTTTTTGCAATGGTAGAACATATTGGCTGTGTACTCCAAATTGCTGGTGTTAAAGCCGGTGAGATCCAAGGTGCGAAGAGAGGAGCAGCCGTTAAACATGCCGATCATGTCGGTGACCGAAGTGACGTCGAAGCCATAGAGGTCGACAGATTTTAGTGCACTGCAGCCGTAGAATAGGTAGTCTGCCTTTTTCAAACTGCTTGTGTCGAAGGAAGCGAGGCTGACGCTCTCCAATTGGGTGCAGTCTTGGAAGAGATTGCTCAGTTCTTCAACCTTGGAGGTATCCACGTCTTTAAAGTTAACGTTCTTCAACTGATCGTAGCCTACAAACAGGTGGATGGATCGTCTAGGAAAGGCGATCTTGCTATCGTCTTCACTCAAAACGTAATACTTTCCGTTTTTTTCGTAGACTTTAATCTTGTCACTGCCATTAGCGCCCACGGGACTGCCGTTCAGGTCTCGGATGTAGGCTTCATTCTCTGCTTTCGTGCCGAAGATAATTTCCGTGGCCTTATCTTTCGGTACGGCGCGGTGAAAGGCATTTATGTCCAAGGTGGTGTTTTCCTGAGCGTGGGCCGCTCGGGGGCTAAAAATGGCGACGGCCAGGCTGAGGCATAAAAAAAGGCCCAAGCACTTGCCAAAGGAATGTTTAATCATTGGTGTATCTCCTGTTCTTTTGTGATGTAAAAATTTTATCACGGGAAAAAAGAGGGGAACAAGAACAAAGGCCGTCGAATTTCGTCATATTTTCTAAGATAAGGGTCGGATAATCTTACAAAACGGGGATATTTGAAGACAATTAAATACATTTGTATTACGGCCAGCAAAAAAGCCGCCTCGTGGGCAGCTTGATCTTTTCTGTTTTATATGCCCACGGCGGCGCGACCCACGGCTTTAGCGAAAGTGTCCGTCGATGGGGATGATGTCTCCCGTAATGTAGGCGGCTTCGTCGGAGATCAGGTATTTCACCAGGCTCGCGATTTCTTCGGGCTTGGCAAAGCGGCTGACGCCCACCTCTTTGCGAAGGGCGACCAGTTCTTCTTCGGAAAAATCCTTGCGCATCATGTCCGTGTCCACGATGCCGGGGGCCACGGCGTTGACGCGAATGCCGCTGGGCGCCAGTTCTTTGGCCAGGGCCTTGGTCAGGGAATTGATGGCGCCTTTTGATGCGGAGTAGCAGGTTTCCATGGCGGCGCCGGCTTCGCCCCATATGGAGCTGATGTTTATAATAACGCCGCTCTCCTTGTGAAGCATATGGGGAATGGCCCGTTTGGAATTAAGGAAGACGGAGTTTAAATTGGTGCCGAGGATGTTTTGCCAGGTGTCGAAGGCCGTGTCCTGCAGAAGATCGTAGTGGGAGATGCCGGCGTTGTTAATAAGTATGTCCACGTGGCCGAGGTTTTTTTCCGCCGTGTTAAAGAGATGGTCCACGTCTTCTTCTTTGCTTACGTCGGCCTTTACGGCGATGGTATAGGGATTGGTTTTGCGAAGTTCTTCGAGGAGTGCGTGGGCGGCTTTTTCACTGCGGAAATAGTTAATGACGAGTTTGTACTCCGGATTTAATTTTCTCGCGATGGCCGCCCCGATGCCTCGAGACGCGCCGGTAATCAAAACTGTTTTCATAAGACTATTTTACACATGAGGCGCTGTTTCGCCAATAAAAAAGCCGCCTTCGCGGCAGCTTTTCCTTAAAAGTATTGCACGGGATCGGCCAAGTTTTTCAACAGGGCCGCCACGCTCCATGCAGCGGTGACGCTGGATTTCGGATTTTTCGGATCGGGCTTGGAGGTGATTTCCACCACGGCCTTGGCTTTTTCGTTTTCCACGGTGACCCGATGGGTGTTGCCGGGGCTTAAAGGATCGCTTACGATGCGCACCTTGGTGGCATCGGCCCCCGAGGTGGTGAGGCCTGTGGCCACGGCCACATTGGTGTTTTTCGGAAAGCCCTTAATGGCTTCCGTGGCGCTTCCTTCGAAGGCGACGACTTTTTTATCCGTAGGCAGGTCTTCCTTTAGGTAGGGGGCGCCGTTTAAGCTTTTCGGCGCTTTCGTGCTTTGAATTTCCGAAACCACGCCGCCCATAAGGGTGAAGGTGCGCATTAAGTCGAAGCCGCCAATGGCTCCGGAGGTGATGTGCACTTTTCGGCCCGCTTTTTTTGCTGCCGATTCGATGTCGTCATATAAGGCGGCATCGGCCAAGGCACCGACGGAGGTAATGACCACGTCTTTGCCTGCATCCAGCAGGGGCACGATGTATTCTTTCACGGCGCCGACGCCTGCGATTTCCACGACGATGTCCGTGTCGTCGGCGAGGAGGGCGTCGAAATTGTCGTAAAGGGGAATGGTCTCGCCTTTTACGGCAATGGTTTTTTCGTCGAGGACTTGATCGAAAATCCCCGCGAGGTGGTAGTCTTCTTTTAATTTGTCTAAAATAGCGTCCACGAGAATGTGGCCCAGGGCGCCGTAGCCGATGACGGCGATGTTTTTCATGCTTCCTCCTTGAAAGGTTCTTCGGGCACTAAAAAGCCCGCTTCGGCCAAAGCCGCTTCTACTTCATCTAAGGTTTCTTCGTCTTTGGCAAAAACCGTGTGGAAGTGGTAGCCGTTGGTAATGTTGTTCAGTGGGGTGCTGACGCTGTGGTAAATGTCGTCCATAAAATGGTTCACGTCTTTACGAGATTGAATATTTAATGTGGCGGCGATTTTTCCGTAAAAGCGGTGCTCTACATAGACATCTTCCACCGTGGCCCCCAAGTCCACGATGAGATTCAGCTCCTTGGTGATTTCGTCGTCTCTGTGGTGGCACTTGAATGTGCGGCGAAAGCCCGTGGGCGCGTTCATGTAGTAGCCGCGATTGGTGGAGTGGATGGGAATGTTTTTCGCCCGAAGCAGGCTGATATCTTGAACGATGACCTGCCTGGAGACGGAAAAAGTTTTGGCTAGGCTGTCTCCGGAAAGAGGCTCGGCGGATTCCCGAAGGGCTTTTTCGATTTCGTAGAGCCGCGTTTCCTTATCGAGAACCATCGGGTGTCAGTCCTTTCATGGAAAAATCCAGCACCGGCGCCGAGTGGGTGAGGGCGCCGGAGGAGATAATGTCGGCGCCTAGGTCTTTGTACTTGGAAATGTTGTTAATATCCATATTGCCGGAAAGTTCCACCAGGGCGCGCCCGTCGATGAATTCGACGGCTTTTTTTATTTCATCCGCGCTCATATTGTCCAGCATAATAATGTCTGCGCCGGCCTCTACGGCCTCTTTCACCATGGCCATGGTCTCCACTTCCACCTCGATTTTTCGAACGAAAGAGGCGTAGGCCTTGGCCCTTTTAATGGCTTCTGCGACCGAGCCCGCGGCGCCGATGTGATTGTCCTTGAGCATGACGCCGTCGGTGAGGTTGAAGCGGTGGTTCTCGCCGCCGCCGCAGCGAACGGCGTATTTGGCGAAGATCCTAAAATTCGGCGTGGTCTTTCTGGTATCCACGATTTTCGTCTCGCTTCCCGCCAGGGCATCGACCATTTTCTTGGTGTAGGTGGCGATGCCGCTCATCCGTTGAAGGAAATTTAAAGCCACCCGCTCCGCCGTTAAAAGGGCGCGAATGGGGCCTGTGATCGTGGCGATTAAATCGCCTTTCGTCACATTATCGCCGTCATCGAAATACCACTGTACGGCGGTTCTGTCGTCGAAGAGGCGGAAGGTGCGTTCAAATACGGGAGCGCCTGCGAGCACGCCGTCGGCCTTGGCGAAAAGTTTCACCGAGCCTTTTTCGTCGGCATCCACCAAAGCGTTCGTTGAAATGTCTTCCTCGTTTACGTCTTCTTTCAGGGCGGCCAAAATGGCGTCGTCCATTAAAAAAGGCGCCAAAGTCAAATTGCCCATAAAGCTCCTTTCCTTACTTGCTTGCGATGGCGAGCATGCGGTCCAAGGGAATCTTGGCCTTTTCGATTAAGTCCGCATCTAAAAGAACCTCGTTGTCGCCGGTTTCCAAAACGTGGATGATTTTGTCGATGGTGACCATTTTCATGCCGGTGCAAATCAGGTCCGGGAAAATAAATTCCTTGTCGGGATAAAGTCGGTTTAATTCCCAACCGATGCCTTCTTCCGTGAGAATAATGTTTTTGTCCTTGTTCAAATCGCCGACGGCGCTCAAAATGCCCTTGGTGCTGCCCGTGTAATCGGCCAGTTCCAGAACTTCCGGCTTGCATTCCGGATGGCAGAACACGGGAGCGTCCGGGTATTGTTTCTTCAGGGCGCGCACCATGTCTGCCGTTAAGCTGTCGTGAACGGGGCAGCAGCCGGCGTTGTTAATAAAGTGCTTGTCGGGGAAAGCCCCTTCCGTATTTTGGCCTAAATTGCCGTCGGGAATAAAGAAAATATGCTTGGCGTCGATGGCGCTTACCACTTTCGCCGCGTTAGAGGAAGTGAGGCAGTAGTCCGAATGGGCTTTCACTTCGGCGGTGGAGTTGACGTAAGAGACCACGGCGAGGTCGTCGTATTTTTCTTTCATTTCCTTAATGGCATCCACATCCACCATGTGGGCCATGGGGCAATCGGCATCGGGATCGGGAAGGTAGACGGTTTTTTCCGGATTCAAAATCTTTACCGTCTCTCCCATAAATTCTACGCCGGCCATGACGATGGTCTTGGCGTCGATGCCTGTGGCGATTTTCGCCAGGGTGAAGGAGTCGCCGACGTGATCGGCGACGGCTTGTACGGCGCCGTCCACATAATAGTGGGCGAGAATGACGGCGTCTTTTTCTTTCTTTAAGCGTGCGAGGGTGTCCTTTTCCAAAGTAGTCTTCCTTTCTTCTGTGTATTCGTGAATCCATCCTAGGATACCACAAGTGTTGGCAGATGACAACACGACTGTCTTGTCAGTAAAGAAAATTGAGTCCGCCGTCGATTCAAGCTATAATAAAAGCAAGATGAAAAGGAGGCACAGTTTGGACCATTTACGAAAACTTTTCGGCGAAAATAACACGCCGTCCATTCCCGTAAAGGAATTAAAGGACAGGTCAACGAAATTTATTTTAGATGTGCGGGAGCCCGACGAAATCGCCACGGGAAAAATTCCCGGCGCCTACACCATTCCCCTGGGGGATTTAAGTGCGCGGGAAGAGGAGCTTCCCAAGGACGAGACGATTTACATTATCTGCCGCTCCGGCAATCGCAGCCAAAAGGCCTGCGCGTATTTAAACGGTCGCGGCTATGACTGCATCAATGTAGCCGGCGGCATGCTGGCCTACGACGGGCCCGTGGAATAAAGGGTGCCGCAGAAGTTCGGAAAAAGCTTTTGAAGCCTGAGAAAGCGGGTATAGTTAAAAGAGAATAGGAGGAAGTTATGGAAAAAGATATGAGCAAGTATCGCTGCAAACCCTGCGGCTTCGTGTACGATCCCGCCAAAGGCGTGCCGGAATACGGCATCGAACCGGGCATTCCCTTTTCTGAATTGCCCGACGACTGGACTTGCCCCAAATGCGGCACCAGCAAATGGATGTTTGTAAAAGTCGAAGAAGATTAAAGCGCTCGCAAGAGTGCTTTTTTCATAAGCAGGAGGAGCCATGAGAACACTAAAAGATGCCCTTAACGTAGGCGTGGCCATTCACAGTCGCTTGGTTATGCCGCCCATGGTGACAGAGGCCTCGGTGGGGGGCGAGATCAGCGAAACGACCCTGGCCTATTACAAAAAAATGGCGGCGAACAAACACTTCGATCTCTTTATTATCGAACACAGCTACGTCGCAGAAGACGGCAAGGCGAGCTTGAAGCAAATGAGTTTGGCCGACGACGAAAAAATCGTCGGGCATAAAAAACTCGTGGCGGCCATAAAAAGCGTTCGCCCCGACGCCGCCGTGTTCTTGCAATTAAACCACGCCGGCATCAAAACCCGAGGCGACATGATCGGCAAAGACCCCATGGGCCCCTCGGTACGTCCCTGGGATAAAATGTGCCGTGCCATGACCTTCGACGACATGGCGCGGGTGAAAGCGGATTTCGTGACGGCGGGCCTTCGGGCGAAGGCGGCGGGCTACGACGGTGCGGAGCTTCACGTGGCCCACGGCTATTTGCTGAACCAATTCCTTTCCCCCCTCACCAATTTCCGCACCGACGACTACGGCAAAGACCGGATGAAGTATCCACTGGAAGTCTTTCTGGCCATGAAAGAAGCCCTGGGCGATTTTCCCCTGGCCGTGCGCATCGGCGGAATCGAAACCATTGAAGGGGGCACCACCGTGGATGACGGCGTACGCGCAGCCAAAGCCTTTGATAAGGCCGGCGCCGCCCTTTTAGACATGACCGGCGGCATGACCGGCTACAATCGGCCCGGCCACAAGGAAGCCGGCTGGTTTAAAGACCTGAGTCGCGCCGTAAAAGACGAAACCGCGGCCCCGGTGCTTGTAACCGGCGGCATCACCACCTATGAGGAAGCGGAACAACTACTGGCAGAGGGTGCGGCGGATCTTTTCGGCATCGGACGCGCCTTTTTGAAAGACCCGGATTGGGAGACGGATAAACTATAAGAAGCTACGGCATGACCGCGGCTTTTTTTGCATTAGAAAACCCCCGGTTAGACCGGGGGTTCCGTTTAGCTTTAGCGATAATTGCCCGTTATTTCCAGCGTGATATGATGAGAGAGGTCTGCCAACCAATCACAATCAGGAGGAAATAATGACATCACTAAATCACACCCATAGTTTATCACACACAAAATGGAATTGTAAGTATCACGTCGTGTTTGCTCCGAAATACAGGCGAAAAGTATTTTATGGATCGAAGCGCTTAGAAATTGGAGCGATTCTACGGGAGTTATGTAGTTGGAAAGGCGTGAACATAATCGAGGCGGAAGTATGTCCAGATCACGTTCACATGCTACTAGAGATCCCACCCAAACTATCTGTATCTTCATTCATGGGCTTTCTAAAAGGTAAGAGCAGCATCATGATCTATGAACGATGGGGAGACATGAAATTTAAATATAGAGGAAGGCAGTTTTGGTGCCGAGGCTATTACGTCGATACAGCGGGAAAAAACGCTAAAAAGATTCAGGAATACATTCAAAATCAGCTGAAAGAAGATCAAATAAGTGAGCAACTAACGTTCGACACGACGAACCCCTTCAAGGGGTAGCCAAGTAACGATAGCACGGGCAGACCGCCGACGCCCTTCAGGCGCAGCTAGTAATACAGGCCCTTTGGGCCGAAAAAGGAAAACCCCCGGCTACGCCGGGGGATGTTTATTGCGCAGAAATCCCCTGAACCATGGATCCATGTCTATGTTATAATAAGTTTATTACAAAGGAGGGATTGGATGAAAGCTGTTGTCAGTGTTTTAGGTAAGGATCAGGTAGGGATTGTTTCCCGGGTTACGACGCTTTTGGCGGATCATGGTTTTAATATTTTAGACATTAGTCAAACCATTGTCAGTTCTTATTTCACCATGATTCTCGTGGTGGAACACGCCGATGAAAATTTTGCCTTGGAAAATGTCGTGGAAGACTACGAAGCTTTGGGCAAATCCATGGGTTTGGACATTCGCATGCAGCATGAGGCGCTTTTTAGCCGTATGCACCATATTTAGAAAGGACGTCTCTTTTGGATAATTCTTCGATTCTCGAAACAATTCACATGCTGGAGCATGAGAATTTAGACATACGAACGGCGACCTTGGGGATTTCCCTTATGGATTGCATCTCCGACGATGTGGACGTGGTATGCAAGCAGGTTTATGACAAGATCACCACCTTAGGTGCCGACTTGGTCGATGAAGCCAATGCCGTCGGCGCCAAGTACGGGGTAAGCGTGGTCAATAAGCGCATTTCCGTCACGCCGGCTTCGTTGATTTTGCCTCGCGGCACGAAAGAGGATTTCGTGAAGCTGGCCAAGGCTCTGGACGATGCAGCCATTAAAATCGGCGTCGACTTTATCGGCGGCTTTTCCGCTTTGGTTCACAGCGGCATGACTGAAAGCGAGCGGGCTTTAATCGAAGCCATCCCGGAAGCTTTGGCCACGACGGAAAAGGTGTGCTCCTCGGTAAATGTGGGCACGTCGAAATCGGGCCTCAATATGGATGCCGTGGCTTTAATGGGCAAAGTGATTAAGGATGCGGCCTATTTGAGTCGCGACGCGGATTCCATCGGCTGCGCGAAGCTGGTTGTCTTCGCCAATGCGGTGGAAGACAATCCCTTTATGGCAGGCGCCTTCCACGGCACGGGCCTCGGGGATCACGTGCTCCACGTGGGCATTTCCGGCCCCGGCGTAGTGAAGACGGCTTTGGAAAAATTCCGCGGCGCGCCTTTCGACGAAGTGGCTCAATGCATCAGTGAAATGACCTTCAAGATTACCCGCATGGGCGAATTGGTGGGCAAGGAAATCGCCAAGCGTTTGGATACGCCCTTCGGCACCATCGACTTGTCTCTCGCACCGACGCCGGCAGTAGGCGACAGTGTGGCGCGGATTTTGGAAGAAATCGGCGTGGGCACCGTGGGCGGCCACGGCACCACGGCGGCTTTGGCCATGTTAAATGACGCGGTGAAAAAGGGCGGCATCAATGCATCCGCCCATGTCGGCGGCTTAAGCGGCGCCTTTATTCCCGTATCGGAAGACGAGGGCATGATCTCCGCCGCCGCATCGGGCGCCTTGGCTTTCGACAAATTAGAAGCCATGACCTGCGTCTGCTCCGTCGGGTTGGACATGATCGCCATTCCCGGAGACACGCCGGCGGAAACCTTATCGGCCATGATCGCCGATGAATCCATGATCGGCATCATCAATCACAAGACCACGGCGGTGCGCCTGATTCCCGTTGTGGGCAAAGACGTAGGCGACAACGCCACCTTCGGCGGCCTGTTAGGGGAAGCACCGATTCTTCCCGTGCACAAAAACGACTGTGCGGCCTTTGCGGCACGGGGCGGCTTTATTCCCGCGCCCATTCACAGCTTTAAAAATTAAATCGAAGGGAAGCCATGACTGTTACCATTCAAGAATTCGTCTCCATGATGGCCCAAAGCCCCGCCATTTTTCTCACGACCCTTTTGGTCTTGGCGGTGGTCTTTGTCAACGGCTGGACCGATGCGCCCAATGCCATCGCCACCGCTGTATCCACGCGCAGCATTGCGCCGCAAAAGGCCATTTATTTAGCCACGCTCTTTAATTTTCTCGGGGTCTTCATTATGACGGCCCTTAACGCCAATGTGGCGGAGACGATTTACAACATGGTGGACTTTAACGGCAACACAAACGAAGCCTTGATCGCTCTGGCCGCGGCCCAGGTGAGCATCGTGATTTGGTCGACGGCGGCGTGGTATTTCGGGATTCCCACGTCGGAATCCCACGCCCTCATCGCCGGGCTCTCCGGCTCGGCCATCGCCCTGCACGGGGGACTTGCCGGGATCAACGGGGCGGAGTGGATGAAAAACATCTACGGCCTCGTCCTTTCCACGGTCATGGGTTTTTTCATGGGCTATGTGGTGGTAGAGATCATTAAGCGCCTTTTGGCGGGCTCCGACCGGCGAAGGTCCAAGGCCTTTTTCAAAAACGGGCAGATCGTCTCGGCGGCGGCCATGGCCTTTATGCACGGTGCCCAAGACGGGCAGAAGTTCATGGGCGTATTTATGCTGGCCTTTAGCTTGGCTGCCGGTACCGGCGGCGCGGGGCATTTCGTAATTCCGGCGTGGCTCATGATTTTAATATCGCTGGTTATCGGCCTGGGCACCAGTTTAGGGGGCCTGCGCATTATAAAATCCGTGGGCATGAACATGGTGAAGTTGGAAACCTACGAGGGCTTCGCCGCCGACATAGGCGCCGTCGTGAGCCTATTCGCCGCTTCCCTGGCGGGGCTTCCCGTTTCCACCACCCACACGAAAACCACGGCCATTATGGGCGTGGGGGCATCGAAGCACATTAAAAACGTGAACTGGTCTGTGGTAAGCGACATGGGTCTGGCGTGGATCTTGACCTTTCCCGGCTGCGGGATCATCGGATTTATCGTCACTTCCGTGCTGATTCATCTGTTTTAGGAGAAGCTATGAAAGATAGAAAATTCGATTACTTCCGTAAGTTCAGCGATATGGCTCAAAAGGCATCGCAGGCGGCAGATCTGTTGCAGATCACCTTGGGCACCTACGACGGGGCGACATTGCGGGAGAAAACCGACGCCATGAAGCGCATCGAAAACGACTGCGATCAGATCATGCACGATATTATGAATCGCCTGGCCGTGGAATTTTTGCCGCCCATCGAGCGGGAAGACATTATCGAGATCACGGACAAGCTGGACACGGTGGTGGATTCCATTGAGGAGATTTTGCTGGGCCTGTATATGTACCGGGTGCGGGAGCTCATTCCCGAGACCTTGGAGTTTGTGGATCTCATCGTCGAAAGCACATCCATGCTGGAAGAAGTTGTGTTGGAATTCAGCAATTTCAAGCACTCCAACGAGGTGAAGGAAAAAATCATTCGCATTAATTCCCTGGAAGGGGAGGGCGACACGCTGTACTTAAATGCCATGCGCTCCCTTTTCGACTATACCGGCGAATTCGATCCTAGAAAGACGATTATCTGGAAGGAAATGCTTAAGGTCTTGGAAAATTGTTTGGACAGCATTGAAGAATGTGCCAACGAATTTGAAACGGCCATGTTGAAAAACGGTTAAACAAAAGGCCCTCTCGTGTGAGAGGGCTTTTCTAATGCTTTTTTCGCGCCTTGACGATGGCTTCTTTCGACCAGGTGAAAAATTCCGAAGGCGGCACGGATTCCCGATCCACGTGGCGGGGCCTTAAGAGATAAAGCCGCTCCTTCGCCCGGGTCATGCCTACATAGAAGAGGCGACGTTCTTCTTCCAAAAGGCGCATCTCCTCCGCCGGATCCACCGGTGTCTTCGGCAGGGAGGGAATGGCATCGGCATTTAAATCCATAATAAACACGGCGTCAAACTCCAGACCCTTGGCGCCGTGAAGGGTGGATAACACCAGCCCCTTTTCTCCGGCGCGGGTGCCCTGCATCAGGCGGTCCAGGGTTTTGAGGCGGCCCAAGAAGCGGTGGTAATCGTCGGTTTTCCTCGCGATGTACTTGGCGTAGTAGAGAATGCGCATGGAGGTGGTCTTCGAGGAGCCGAAGGTGGCGGCGTGGCTCGCAATGTAGGCTTCGTATTCCAAATATTTTTGGATGAAGCGAAAAGCTTCGGCGGGGGCCAATGTTTTTAAATGGTGAAAATCCCGCTTCAGGGCCTTCACGTCCCGCACCACATAATCCGGGAGCTTTAAATCCAAAAGGGCGTCGAAGACCGATCCAACCACGCCTTTTTTCTGCAGGGTTTCGATCATTTTTTTCGACAAATAGCCGCGAATCTTGTAGTAGAAGGTGGAAAAAGCGGCGAGATCTCCTGGATTTTGGCTAAATTCGTAAATGGTGATTAAATCGTGAAGCACCCAGTGGCGGAAAAAGCGGCTCGTTCGCTCCTTGGCGGCAAAGGGGATGTTCTCCCGTTCCAAAAATTCCACCAAGCCGATGGAAGAGACGTGGTTTCGGTAAAGTACGGCCACATCCTTCAGCTCGTTTTTTTCTATTTCCGAGGCGATAAAGGCGTACTGCTTGTCTAAATTATTGAGCTCCACGGCGCGCACTTCCGGGCCCGGGCCCTTTACCGCGATGGGCGTCTTTTGGTAGCGGGCCTTGTTTTGTTCGATGAATTGGGTGGAGAGGGAAATGATTTTTTCTTGTGAGCGGAAATTTTTTGATAAGTAGTAGAGAGATAAATCGTCGTAGCGTTCATTGAGGTGCAGGAGCTCGCGAAAATCCGCCCCGCGAAAGCCGTAAATGGACTGATCGTCGTCGGCGACGATAAAGAGATTGTTCTTGGGCCCCGCAATGGCTTCGATAATGGCCAATTGGCCCTTGGAGGTGTCTTGGCCTTCGTCCACCTGAATGTAGTCGTAGGTGGCGCGCACGGCCCTTAGAAGCCCCGGGTCCTCCTTGAAAATTTCCGGCACCAGGGTAATCATGTCGTCGAAGTCGATCCACTGCCTGTCCCGCTTGAGCCCCTCGTAGCTTTTATAAAATTTCAGAAAAAGGGGCGTGGCGGCTTCTTTGTTGTATGCCTCCGGATCCAGGATTTTGTTTTTCACGTAGCTGATCTCCCTTAGCAGGGTCTCCACCTGCTCCTCGTTGGGGCTTTTGTGCATAATCTCCTTCCAAAGATCCGTGGCGATGCGCCACTTGCTCAAGGCCCGATTGGATTCGATTAAGGTGTAGCTCGTGCCCCGGCGGCGCTCGTCGTTTTTCAAGACGGAGTAGCAGAAGCTGTGGATCGTGGAGAAGGCGGGCATGGGGCTGTTTGCGAAAAGGTTTTTATAGCGCAGGGCCAAATCCCTGGCCGACGCCTTTGAAAAGGTAATGGTTAAAAGTTTTTTTCTGTCCACGCCCTCGTCGATGAGCCGTTTCGTGCGGCTTAAGAGCATGGTGGTTTTGCCGCTGCCGGGCACGGCTAAAACCAAGGCCGGACCTCCGTTGTGGCCCATGGCTTTTAATTGTTCGTCCGTTAAATTCATAGTCACCTCGGGGAAAGTATATCACGACTTGCGGGAATTGTCCTTTTCAAGACGAGATGCTTGGTATATAATGGGGGAAGTAGGTATGTACAGGATGGTGAAGATGAAAAATCCGTTTAAAGCGTTTGACGATTATTTTCTCGATCGTATAAACAAGAAATTGAAAAACAAGTATTTTGATTTCTTTTTTTACAACTATACGAACATCGCGGGACCGGGATTTCTCGGCGTCTTTTCAGTCTTTATGCTTTTCGTCGGAAAACGTTGGATCGGAAGTGCCGCTACGGAAATGGTTTTGGCCCTTGTGATTTCTACAATCGTCGCGCAAATTTTAAAGCGTATCATCAGCCGGAGTCGCCCCTATTGGGTGAGTAAGAATTTAAACACCTATGGCATCGACCTGAGGGATTATTCCTTTCCTTCGGGGCATACCACTGCGGCCTTTACGGTGGCGACGACCTTTTCTCTGTATTATCCGAAAATGGCTGCGCTTTTTATTGTGATGGCATTTTTAGTGGCTGTATCCAGAACCTATTTAGCCGTTCACTATCCCACCGACGTCTTGGCGGGTGTGATCATCGGCATCATCGTCGGTTTCGTGGTACATATGTATGTTTACGACAACCTGGCAAACTGGTTGTAAGAGGAGGAGGAAGATAATATGGTAATGACGAATTTCCTGCAAAAGAGAAGAACAGTGCGCGAATTTCAACCGACGAAGCTGTCGGCCATGGAAATGGATTGGTTAAAAGACACCCTGGCCAAATTGGAAAAACAATCCGAAGCCAGCAATGTGAGCTTCGCTCTCTATGAAAACGGCGCAGCAATTGCCGAAGCCTTAAAGGGCAAAGCCGGCTACAGCGGCGTCATGATCGAAGCGCCCTATTACATCGCTTTGCGTGCAAAAAGCCACGAAAAGGCCGAATTGATTCGCACAGGCTATTATCTTGAAATGCTGAACACGGAACTCATTGAAAAGAATTTAGGTACCTGCTGGATTACCACGGCCCATGTGGACAAGGACTTAAAGAAATCCCTGTTTGGCGAAGGCGGCGAATTTGTCGACTACATTATCGGCTTCGGTAAAGCTGAAAAACAAGATGTTTTTGAAGAAGACCGAGTCAGCCCCCGCCTCAGCGTCGATAAAATCGTGTTTAAAGATCGCGTCGGTACCCCGGCATCCTTAACCGATCTCGAAAACTACGGCTTGTTCGACGTCTTCTCGTCGATTCGTTTCGCACCGAGCCACGTCAATGCACAACCCTGGCGTTTCGTCTTAAAAGAAGACGGCAACATCGACCTTTATCTGGACAAGAGCAAAGGCGAAAAGAGCTACGTGGACATCGGCGTCGTTATGTACTACTACGAAGCCATGTTAAAGAGCACGGGCACGGAAAAAACCTGGACCTTAATCGAAGGGGCCGATGTAAAGGGTTTGGAACCGGTGGCTACAATTTCTCTGTAATAGAACCAATTGATTCAGAATAAGGAAGGAGCGTCGAGGGGCGCTTCTTTTTTTGTTGACATCACAAGGGGAAGCAGGTACACTATACATGAGCAAGCAATCATGTAAATGGAGGTAAATATATGCGCACCTATGAATTAAAGAATTTAAATTGCGCCAACTGTGCGGCGAAAATCGAAGCCCGCGTCGGCGACTTGCCTCAGGTTGCGGAGGCGAAGCTGGATTTTATTTCCAAGCGTTTGGTAGTAGACGGCGGGATCTCGACACAAGAGCTGCAACAACTGGTGGACAGCATCGAAGACGGCGTCGTGGTCGTGGAAAAAAATCCCGGCAAAAAAATAGACGAAGAAGATGAAGAGGGCAGCCTGAAAAAAGAACTCTTCTCCATTGCAAGCGCCATTATGGCGGCGCTTTTGGTGCAATTCGTCTATAAAGGCCGCTTTCAAACGGCTTTGTGGGGGATTCTTTTAATCGCCGCCGGCTTCGATATTTTTAAGAATGCCATCAAGGGCATAAAAAATGGCGAAGCCTTCGACGAAAATCTTTTAATGAGCGTGGCCGCCATTGCCGCCTTTTACATCGGTGAACATGGAGAAGCCCTGGGCGTTCTCTTGTTCTACCGCCTTGGCGAAGCCCTGCAAGACTACGCCCTGGATCGCGCCACGGACTCCGTGGAAAGCCTCCTGGCCCGCGATGAAGACACGGCCCATGTGGAAAGAGAAGGCGAACTCATCGAAGTCGCGGCGGAAGAGGTCGTCGTCGGCGATGTGATCGTGCTCCGCGCCGGAGACACCTTGGCCGCCGACGGTGTAGTGGCTGAAGGCGAAGGCCACATTTCCAATCAACACATGACCGGGGAATCCACCCCGATTTTGGCCAATGAAAGCGCCCAACTTATGGCCGGTGCCATCGCCTTAGACGGCGCCTTTAAGGTGCGGGTCACGAAAGTGGCCGGCGAATCCACCATGGCGAAGATACAAGGCCTGGTAGCCGACGCCCGACTGAATAAAGGCAAGACCGAAGCCTGGATCACTCGCTTTGCCTCCATCTATACCCCGGTGGTGGTGGCCCTGGCTGTACTCGTTGCCATTGTACCGCCCCTGGCCTTTTCCGGCGAGTGGAACACGTGGATCTACAAAGCCTGTGCCTTTTTAATCATCTCCTGCCCCTGCGCCTTGGTGCTTTCCGTGCCCCTGAGTATGTTTGCCGGCGTGGGCCGTGCATCGAAAGACGGCATGTTTATTAAAGGCTCCACGTCTCTGGAAGCCTTGGCCGAAGCCGATGCCATTGCCTTTGACAAAACCGGCACCCTCACCGACGGAAAATTTACTTTGGCACAAGTAGACGTTTTAAAAGGCACGGAAGAAAACCTCCTCGCCTTGGCCGCCACAGCGGAACAATACTCCAATCACCCCATCGCCCGCTCCATTCTAGAAAAAGCGAAGCCCATGGGTAATCCCGGAGACTACCGTGAACTTTCGGGCAAGGGCATTGCCTGCACCGTGAACGGGAAAGCCCTCGCCGTCGGCAACGAAGCCATGCTGAAAGAACTGGGCGTAGAAAATGCCCTCGACAGCATTCCCATGACCTCCGTTTACGTTGTGGAAGCGGGCGAGCTTCTGGGACGCATCGCCTTTGCCGATTCCGTAAAGCCCGGCGTGAAAGAGGCGCTGAGGAAATTAAAGGCCTTCTTAAAAACCTACCTCTTCTCCGGCGACAAAAAAGAATTGGTTCAAGCCGTCGGCGATGAACTGGGCATCGACGAAAGCGTCGGCGGCCTTCTTCCCGGCGAAAAGGTGGAAGCGCTGGATCGTGCCCTGGCACGAAAAGAAAAAGTCGTCTACGTCGGCGACGGCATCAACGACGCCCCGGTTCTCGCCAAAAGCGATGTGGGCATCGCTATGGGCACCGGCGGATCGGACATGGCCATCGAAACTGCCGACGTGGTCATCTTAGGCGACGACATCGGCCGCATTCCCTTCCTCTTCGATTTGTCCAAACAAACCAGAAAAATTTGCTACGGCAACATCGCCTTTGCGCTCATCGTCAAAGTCCTCGTCGTGGTATTAAACATGATGAACATCGGCAACTTGTGGTTTGCTGTCTTCGCCGACGTGGGCGTATCCTTGATCTGTGTGGTCATTGCCATGAGCCTTTTGAAATACAAGGGACGAAGCTAACTGTGGTATAATACCATCGGGAGGCGACGATGGTAGATAAATGGAAAAATTATCAGATCTTAGCGAAAGATTTTCTTGATGCAGGCGACAACAAAGAAGCGTTAAATGCCTATTTAAAGGCAGTGGACTTTGCGCCGAACAAGGAAGCCTTGGCCGATGTGTACTTTTCAATTGCCGATCTCTATTGGCAGGAAAACAAAAAGACACAGGCCGCAAAGTATTACCGCAAGATTCTGCGCCTAGGCGAGTATGCCGGCGCGGAATACGGCTTAGGTGTTTTCGCACAAGAAGAAGGCGACATTGTGGAAGCGGTGGGCCATTTCGAATACGCGCTGATGATCGACCCCGATTACGAAAGCGCCTGCTACGAACTGGCCCTTTTAAACGACCGAATCGGCTACAAAGATCGCGCCCTGGAACTTTTCGAGCGCTGCGCCCGATTGGTTCCCGAAAACGGCGTGGTCTATTCCGACATGGCCTCCATTTACGAGGAGCGAAAAGACTATAAAAAAGCCCTGGCCCTGGCGAAAAAAGCCGTGGCCCTGTCCCCGGCTTACAGCATCGGCTATTATAATCTGGGGGTTATCTACCAAAAAACCTTTAAAAACAACGAGGCCCTGGCCGCCTACGAAGAGGCCTTGGCCCTGGACGAAAACTATGCGCCGACTTATCTCAATATGTCGGCCATTTACTTGCGCATGAAATCACCTGAAAAAGCCATCGCCATTTTAACCCAAGGCATCGACAAAAACCTAAACAGCGTCAATTTATACTATAATCGCGCATGCAGCCATATCCGGCTGGGAGAAAAAGCGGCGGCGATTCGGGATTTAGAGCGTGCCATCGCCATTAATCCCCACGCGAAATTGTGGGCGTCGAGAGATGTGGATTTAAAAGACATCGTTCGGGAGGTAAAAGATTGATAATTATTAAAACCGAAAAAGAAATCGAAAAAATGCAAATAGCGGCGGATCTCTTGATCCAAGTGCACCGCGCCCTCAGAGACGAAGTGAAGCCCGGGGTCAGTACCCTGGAGCTGGACCGCTTCGTAGAAAAATTTATTACCGATCGGGGCGGCTATCCGGAACAAAAAGGCTATCAGGGCTTTCCCTTCAGCATTTGCGCCTCGGTCAACGACGAAATCTGCCACGGCTTTCCAAGCGAGCGAAAGCTGAAAGACGGCGATCTCTTGACCATCGACATGGTGGTCAATGTAGACGGCTACCTGGCCGATTCCGCCTGGAGCTACGCCGTGGGCAATTTAAGCGACGAAGGCAAAAAACTCATGACCGTCACCAAAGAATGTTTGTATAAGGCCATCGACATCGTAAAGCCCGGCACCCGCCTCGGCGACATCGGGCACATCATACAAACCCACGCCGAAGCCAACGGCTTTTCCGTGGTGCGGGATTTCGTCGGCCACGGCATCGGCAAAGAAATGCACGAAGATCCCCAAGTCCTTCACTACGGCAAGCCCAATCGAGGCCTGCGCCTGGAAGAAGGCATGGTCTTTACCATCGAGCCCATGATCAATGCCGGCGATTGGCCCATTGCCATGGACAAAAACGGCTGGACCGCCCGCACCCGCGACGGCTCCCTGTCCTGCCAATACGAACACACCCTGGCGGTGACAAAAGACGGCGTCATCGTCCTCACCGAACAAGGAGACTAATATGCTAAAACAATTAGAAGCGCCGAAAACCGGCGACACCATGGTGAAACTCATCACCACCCTTGGCGACATCACCCTGCGCCTTTTTCCCGACGCGGCGCCGAAAGCCGTAGAAAACTTCACCACCCTCGTGGATCGAGGCTACTACGACGGCATTATTTTTCACCGCGTCATCGACGACTTCATGATTCAAGGCGGCGATCCAACCGGCACCGGCCGCGGCGGCGAGAGTATTTGGGGCAAGGGCTTCGAAGACGAATGCACCCCCGACTACCGAAACCTCGTCGGTGCCCTTTCCATGGCCAATGCCGGCCCCAACACCAACGGCAGCCAATTCTTCATCGTTCAGGGCCCGGCCGTGAGCGACGACATCCTCCGCCAAATGGAAGATGCCGGCGAACGATACGGCTACACCGCCGATGTCATCGACGGCTACAAAAGCTGCGGCGGGGCCTTCTGGCTCGACGGCAAACACACCGTCTTCGGCCAAGTGGTGGAAGGCATGGATGTGGTTCATGCCATCGCCAAGGTGGAAAAAAACTCCATGGACAAGCCCACGGAAGACGTGGTGATCCAACGGGCAAACACCTTTATTTACGAATAAAAAAACCGGGCCCGAAGGTCCGGCGAAGCAAACGGCAGCGGCTGTTTGCTTTTTTTATTGCAGTTGTTTCTTTTTTCTGCTCTCCATTAGGATGGGTACGGTAAGGCCAATGACGATGCAGAGAATGCCCGCCATTTTATAACTCGAGAGGGTTTCGCCCAGTAGGGTCACTCCCATGATGGTGGCGCACATGGGGTTCAGGGCGCAGAACATGCCGGCCCGCTCCGGGGTGGTGTGTCGTTGGGCCACGGGCTGAAGGGTAAAGCCGAAGCCGGTGCAGACGACGGCCAACATTAGGACGACGCCCCATTCCACATGATTTTCCGGCCAGCGTGGCGTTTCCGCAAGGAAGGCGGCGAGGGTGGAGAGGATAAAGATCCACAGTATTTGCAAAAAGCCCAGATGAAAGGGATCGTCTTCTTCGGCGAAGCGGGCGGTGAGCAGAATGACGATGGCGTAGCTCAGTGCCGCCGACAGGGCGAAGATTTCGCCGCGGGTCAGGGCAAATCCGCCGGGGGTGTAGGTTAAAAAGCCGACGCCTATGATGGTAATGATCACGCCGAGGATGGCCGCCTTTGTCGGCAGGGTGCGTGTGGTGACGGCGATTAAAAGGGGAACGAGAACGATGGAGGTGTTTTCCAAAAAGGACACGGTGGAGGAGGGGGATGTCTTTAGGGCCATAAATTCAAAGGCCATAAGGGCGAAGAAAACCACGCCTAAGATCGTGCCGTGAATCAGGGTGCTTCTCTTCATGGGATGGAGCCGCTTGTGAAACAAAAGGGCCAAGAGGATCACGGCGACGAAGAAGCGGACGGCCAGAAGGTTAAACACGCCCAGCCCCTCCATGCCGATTTTAATGAAGTAGTAGCTCGTGGCCCGGGCGATGATGACGGCGGCCAGGAGAATGGATGCACTTTTTTCGCTCATGATTTACTCCTTCTACTGATGGTAGACGGTCATGTCTCGGGTGAGGAAATAGAGCACCACATTGCCCGCCACAAAAATGGCGGTGAGCAGAGCGGCGTAGAGAAGGGGCGCCTTGGTCATGACGCCGACGCCGATGAGTAAAATGGCGAAGCTCACCAAAAGGCTCCCGAGGCCGGAGAAGAAGGATTGTTTTGAATTTTTTGCCAGCTCTTGGGGGTTGGTCCAGTTGTAATTGGCGAATTTCCAGTCGAAGAATAGGGAGATGCCGTTGATTAACAGGGCGTAACTCAGTGGGCCCAAAAGGTAAAATGGCAGGTAGGCAGCATCCGGGCGCAAATTCACAAGAACGAGGAGCCAGGTGATCACATAGGCGGGGGCGATGAGGCTCGCCGCCATAAGGAGTTTGCCGAGAAATACCGACTGCCCCTTTAAGGGAAGGGTGTAGGTGTTGTAACCGCTAATGCCTTCCAGGGAAAAGCCGAAGCCGGAGAGGTTCATCATCCCGCCGAGGCCGGTGAGAATTAAAAAGATCGCCGCATCGGGGGAGACGAAGGGTTGGTTGTTTAAAAAGTCGAGAAACATTTCTTTCACGGCGGGCACGAAGAGAATGGCCGCGAGAATCACGGGAAGAACCGTGCCGAAGAAGGTGTTAAAGGCTACGGCGCTGTTGGAGAAAAAGAGGCGCCGTTCTTTGCGAATGAGGGCGGCGTATTTTCTGCGCACCTTGTAGTCGCCCTCTTTCACCGCCTTCATCGTGGCTCGAGGGGCCAAGTTTTCCCCGATGGTGTAGAAGTTTTTCGCCGTGTAGTTGAGAAAGGCCCAATACACGAGCCCCGTCACGAGAACGAAGAGGGGGATGAGCCACAGATGGTGATTGAGTGCGTAAGAAACGGGGCGAGCCGCCGCGGGCAGGCGATTGTAAAAGCCCAGGAAGACGACGAGGTCTTTGTAGTCCCGGGCCAATTCCGTGTAAAAGCCCACCATAAAGGCGACGAAGAGGATGAAGCCGAGAAAAGTTTTCACACCTTTTGACAGGCGAAGGCGATTGTTGCCCTTCGCAAGAATGATGCGTAAAAAGCAGCCCACACATTCGCCCAGTTGATTGGCGCAGAAAAATACCACGAGGACGAGAAGGGCCTTCATCACTGAGCCTGTCGCCGCGTAAGTGAGAATCATGGAAGGCAGGGTAAAGGCCAAGATCAAGGGCAGGCTGAACACCGCCGGTCCCGTGTTTTTCGAAAGAAGGAGGAGCCGCGTATCCACGGGCAGGCTCCACAAAGTGGACTGATCGAAGTCGTTGAAGTAGGTATTGCGAATTTGAATCAAGGCGATGATCAGGCTGGCGAGGAAAAACACCAGGGCCATGACGTCCATGGCGGAAAGAATTCCCGCATCGTTTAAGATTTCCGCCACGGAAAAAGCTGCGCTTTTCGAATCCAGAGTTGCCGTGGAGGCAAAGATTGGCAGGAGTCCGCCGAGCCAAAAGTAGCCCCAAAGGGAGAGGAGGTAGATAAAAATGCCGAATCCCTTTTTCTTTTTCCCTTGGGTGAATTGATTGAAGGTGCGCTTTCGTTCCAGCCGATTTAAAAGCTTAAGCTTGTTCATGGTCCTGCATCCTTTCCATGAACAGATCTTCCAAGCTGCCCTTTTGAAGCACGTCTTCTGTGGGCCCGAAAAAGACCAAATGCCCCTCCCGAATAATGGCCACTTTGTTGCACAATTTTTCCGCCACTTCCAAGACGTGGGTGGAGAAGAGAATGGTGGTGCCTTTTTCCGCCGCCATTTTCTTAAAAGTTTCCCGAATGGATTTTGTGGCCATGGGATCTAGGCCCACGAAGGGCTCGTCAAGGACGATGAGCTTGGGGTCGTGGATCAAGGCGGCGATGAGGGCGAGCTTTTGCTGCATGCCGTGGCTGTAATTGTCGATGCTCTCGCCTAAGCGGTCGCGAATGGCGAAGAGATCGGCGTAGTATTCGATGCGGTCTCTGCGGGTTTCGTAATCCAGCTCAAAAATATCGGCGATGAAATTTAAATACTCGATGCCTCGCATAAATTTGTAAAGCTCCGGATTGTCCGGCACGTAGCTGTAAAGTTTTTTCGCTTCCAGGGGCTCTTTCTCAATGTCGTGGCCGCCGATGAAAATCTTGCCGCCGTCGAAGGGAATGAGGCCCAGAGCGGATTTAATGGTGGTGGTTTTCCCGGCGCCGTTGGATCCGATAAAGGCGCAAATGTCTCCGGGATCCAATTCAAAACTCACGTCGTGGAGAATTTGTTTCTTGCCGTAATATTTGATTAAATGCTGAATTTGAAGCATAGAACCTCCTTTGAATGAGAAATTTTCTATTTCCAGAATATAGTATGGGGCTCGTGTTTGCAACAAAAGATGGGAGGCAGGCGGTGATTTATTCGGCGAAAATTGTGTTATAATTTTCTTCGAGGAGGAAGCCATGCATCAGTACAGGGGACGATTAATTTTACATACGGGGAGTATGTTTTCGGGAAAGACATCGAGTTTGGAGCGGGAAGTGAAGCGCTTTCGCATCGCCGGCTACAACACGCTGGTGTTAAAGCCCACGCTGGATACCCGCTTTATCCACTCCGCCATTACGAGCCACGACAACACATCGCTTGAAGCCGTGGTGGTGGAAGACATCGCCGGGGTATTGGAAGCGGCGGCGGAGCACAAGGCCGACGTGGTGGCCATCGACGAGGTGCAGTTTTTAGGCGGCGAGACCGAAGGGATTCTCTCGGCCTTCGACACCCTTTTAGACGAGGGGAAGACCGTGGTCTGCGCGGGGCTCGACATGGATTACGAGGCCCATCCCTTTGAGATCGTAAAAGAAATTATGGCCGTGGCCGATTACGTGGAAAAGCACCACGCCGTCTGCGCCCACTGCGGCAGCGACGCCTGGGTGAGCCATCGCACCACCGGGGAAGGGGGCCGGGTGGTCATCGGCGCTACGGAAAGTTATGAGCCGCTGTGCCGTGCCTGCTTTAAGCGGATACAAAACCGCGGCGAAAGGGGGAGAAAATGAGTGAGAAATACGTCGTGGTCTTTGGCGGCTGCAATGTAGACATTAGCGGAAGGCCCTACGAGCATTTGGATCTTCACGATTCCAATCCCGGCGCCGTGGAATTAAGCCCCGGTGGCGTAGGCAGAAACATCGCCGCCACCGTGGCCCGCCTGGGCATAAAAACGGAGCTGGTGACGGCCTTCGGCGACGACGACAAGAAGGCCATGATCCTGGCCCGCGCGCCGGAAAATTTATCCTTCGACCACGCTTTTACATTTGAAGGGGCATCGACCGGAAGCTATTTGGTGCTTTTGGATCAGGCCGGCGAAATGCACGCAGCGGTAAACGACATGGCGGTGATGGAAAAGATCACCCCCGAAAAAATACAGGCGCGGCGCAAGGTGGCCGAAGGGGCAACCTACGTCGTCGTGGATGCCAATTTGCGGGAAGACACCTTGTCGGAGATTTTCGCCTGGAACATAAAGGCCGTGGTGGACGGGGTAAGCGCCGTGAAGGTGAAAAAATTTGCCCCTTTCTTAAATCGGATTCATGTGTTAAAATGTAACATTCTGGAAGCGCAGGTGTTAAGCGGCCGGGGAAGCGACGCTGTCGCCACCCAGGGCGCCGCTTTACGAAGCATGGGCGTGGAAAATGTGGTGATTACGGCGGGAGCCGACGGCGCCTATTTGTTTAAAGACGAGGAAATGATCCACTACACCACGAGCCCCATGAGCATTCGGGGAGCCACCGGCGCCGGGGATGCCTTTTGCGCCATGTTGACGGCAGAGATGGTAAAAGGTAAAAAGATTGACCATGCCGTCGTCGGTGCCATGGCCGCATCACGCATGGTGCTGAAGCGCGATCAAAGTGAACTTCCTTTCTTTGATGCAAAAGAATGGGAAAAAGAGAAAAAGGAGATTCATTATGAAGGAAAATAATTTAAAACAGTACATGGACATCGCCCCGGAAGTACAAAAGGCATTGGATGAAAACAAGCCCGTGGTAGCACTGGAATCCACCATCATCTCCCACGGCATGCCCTATCCGAAAAATGTGGAAATGGCCAAGCACTGCGAAGCCATTTTAAGAGAGGCAGGCGTCACCCCGGCTACGACAGCCATTATCGGCGGCCGCATTAAAGTGGGCCTCTCCGAAGACGAAATCGAATTTATGGCCACCTCCGACGCCATCGTGAAGAGCTCCACCCGCGACTACGCTCACATCGTCGCTGAAGGGAAAAACGGCGCCACCACCGTGGCAACTTCCGTGTTGACGGCGCGCCTCGCCGGCATTCCCATTCTCGTTACAGGCGGCATCGGCGGCGTGCACCGCGGCGCGGAAACCACCATGGATATTTCCCGCGACCTGCAGGAAATTGCGAACACGGACATCGCCGTGGTCTGCGCCGGTTGCAAATCCATTTTGGACATCGGCCTCACATTGGAATACCTGGAAACCTTCGGCGTGCCGGTGATCGGCTACGAAACGGAAGAAATGCCCGCCTTCTTCACTCGCCGAAGCGGCCACAAATTGGATTACCGTTACGACGATCCCGCGGCCATTGCCAAGCTCATGAAGACGAAATGGGATTTAGGCATCGACGGCGGCATTGTCGTGGCCAACCCCATTCCCGAAGCCGACGCCATGGACGAAGATACCATTAACGCCGCCATCGAAAAGGCCCTCGCCGATGCGGAAAAAGAAGGCATCTTCGGCAAAGCCTCTACGCCCTTCTTGCTTCAACGAGTGCTGGAAGTCACCGGCGGCAGTAGTTTGGAAGCGAACATCGCCTTGGTTTACAACAACACGAAATTGGGCGCGGCCATCGCCAAAGCCTACAGCGAAAACAAGTAAACGAAATTGCTCGCCATGTGCGGGCTTTTTTATTGGGCGAATCTATTGACCGAAGGAAAGGTGACGTTTATAATACGATTATTGTTTAGTAAATTAAGTTTAAAGTTTAGTGGTGATTATGAGCATCGGACAAAAAATTCGTCGTCTCAGGCAGGTGCAGCAGCTCACCCAAGAAGAGCTGGCTCAACGAAGCGAGCTTACCAAGGGATTTATTTCCCAGGTGGAGCGAGATCTCACCAGCCCCTCTGTGGCGACATTTATGGATATTTTAGAAGCACTGGGCGTCTCTCCGGAGGCTTTTTTCAAAGACGAGGAAGAGACGCAAATCGTCTTTTCCGAAGAAGACGCCTTTACCTTTGAAGACGACGCGGCGGGCTACGGCGTGGATTACATCGTGCCCAACGCGCAGAAAAATGCCATGGAGCCCACCCTGTGGCGCATCGCGCCCATGGGTTCGTCGAAAGTTCTCGCGCCCTTCGAGGGCGAATTTTTCGCCTATGTCTTATCCGGGCGATTGGATTTTTGTCGAGGCGACGATGTGTTTTCCGTGGAAGAAAAAGATACGATTTACGCCGCCGGCGATGCCCCCTGTTTTTTCAGGAATCTGTCGTCTGAGGAAGCGACGGTCCTTTGGGTGAGTAACCCGCCGAATTTTTAGGAGGTGACAGGGAATGCAATTAATTGAAATTAAAAACATGAAGAAATCCTTCGACGATACCCGGGTGCTTGACGGCATCGATTTAAGCGTAAGGGACGGCGAGTTTTTAACCCTTCTCGGGCCCAGTGGCTGCGGGAAGACCACCCTTTTAAGAATCATCGCGGGCTTTGAGGAGCCCGATGAAGGGTCGCTTCTCTTTAACGGCAAAGACATGCTTCGAATCAAGCATTACGAGCGGCCGGTGAACACGGTGTTTCAAAAATACGCCCTGTTTCCTCATTTAAATGTTTACGACAATGTGGCCTTCGGTTTGAAGCTGAAGAAAATGCCGAAATCAACCATCGACAATCGCGTCCTCGAAATGCTGGAATTAGTGAATCTGCCCCACGTGGCCACGCGAAACATTCAGTCCCTTTCCGGGGGCCAGCAACAGCGCATCGCCATTGCCCGGGCCTTAGTGAACGACCCGAAGATTCTCCTTTTGGACGAGCCCTTAGGCGCCTTGGATTTGAAGCTGAGAAAGCAGATGCAATTTGAGCTGAAGCGGATTCAGGAACAGGTAGGCATTACGTTCATCTACGTCACCCACGATCAGGAAGAAGCCCTGAGCATGAGTGACACGGTGGTGGTCATGAAAGACGGCGCCATTCAACAAATCGGCACGCCCACGGACATTTACAACGAGCCGGAAAATGCCTTCGTGGCCAATTTTATCGGCGAGAGCAACATTATTCGGGGCCGCTTCGTGAAAGACAAAGTGGTGTCCTTCTACGGCAGGGAATTTCAATGCGTGGATAAGGGCTTCGAAGAAAATGCGCCGGTGCAAATCGTCATACGGCCGGAAGATGTGGAATTAAAGGCGGGCCGCGACGATCTCCTGCAGGGCACGGTCACTTCCATCGTCTTTAAAGGCGTGCACTACGAAATGATTTTAGAGGTCCACGGCGAGAAGTGGATGGTTCAATCCACCGTGGCGCGGGAGCCCGGCGCCGTGGTAGGCATTGATGTGGCGCCGGATAATTTCCACGTCATGGAGGCCGAAGCATGAGGCGCTACGCATCGGCTTATATTTTCTGGGCCGTATTATTTATCGTCCTGCCCTTGCTCTTGGTTTTGTTTATGAGCTTTAACGGCGCGGGCACCATGAACATGGGGGAATACCGCTTTTCCACGGCCCAATTCGCCCGTTTCTTTCAGCCCCTTTACCTGAGGATTCTGTGGCGTTCCGTGGTCTTGGCCACCTTGTCTACGGCGGCCTGCCTCTTGGTGGGCTACCCGGCGGCCTACGCCATCTCAAGCACCAAGCCCAAGACGAGCTCCATGCTGATTCTCCTCTTCGTCATTCCCATGTGGATGAATTTTCTCTTGAGGACCTACGCGTGGATCACCCTTCTCGGGCGAAACGGCGTCTTAAACAAAGCCTTTCACCTTCTCGGCCTGGGGCCCTTCGATATGATGTACAATCAGGGCGCCATCCTCATGGGGATGATCTACAACTTTCTTCCCTTTATGGTGCTGCCTATTTACACGATTTTACAGAAAATGGATCGCTCCTATTTGGAAGCGGCACAGGATCTCGGTGCCGGTCCGGCCACGGCCTTTTTAAAAGTCACCTTGCCCCTGTCCATGCCCGGCATCTACAGCGGCATCTTAATGTGCTTTATTCCGGCTCTGTCCACCTTTGTCATCTCCTCCCTTCTCGGGGGAAATAAGTATTACCTGGTGGGCAATATTATCGAACAACAATTCCGCCTCACGGGCAATTGGGCCTTCGGCTCCGCCATTGCCGTGGTGCTCATCGCTATTTTGCTTATTATGCTCGTCGTCTTTCGCCTCGTAGGCGAAAAGCGCCCGAAAGGAGGTCGCCGTGGGAAATAAAATCAGAAACGCCTACTTGGGGCTTATGCTTTTATTTTTGTATCTGCCCATTGTGGTGCTTATCGTCTTCAGCTTTAACGACACGAAACTGCGCGGCGTGTGGGCGGGCTTTACCACCCATTGGTATACGGATTTATTTTCCGACCCCATTATCTTAAAAAGCTTTTATACCACAATCTTGGTGGCTGTCGTGGCCACGGCGATCTCCACCGTGGTGGGCACCCTGTCCGCCATCGGCATACGGGCCTTTTCCAAGCGGAGTCAGGCCGTGATTTTAAACATCAACTACCTGCCCGTCTTAAATCCCGACATCGTCACCGCCATCGCCCTCATGAGTCTCTTCGGCTTTTTGGCCATGGAACAGGGGCTTTTGACCATGATTCTGTCCCACATCGTCTTTTGCCTTCCCTACGTGATTCTTTCCGTGTTGCCGAAATTGGATCAGCTGGACAAAAACACCGTGGAAGCCGCCTACGATTTAGGCGCAAAAACACCGGAAGTGCTGCGTTACGTCATCGTGCCCCAAATCAAACCGGGCATCGCCACCGGCGCCCTCATGGCCTTCACCCTGTCCATCGACGACTTTATTATTTCCTTTTTCACCACGGGGCAAGGCGTGAGCAATTTGTCCATCACCCTGTATTCCATGGCGAAAACCGGGATCAATCCCTCCATGAATGCCTTGTCTACCCTGCTTTTTGCGGCGGTGCTGGCGCTCTTGCTCCTGTTAAACAAGCGGGACATCGACCTGGTGGATTTCGAGGTGTAATATGAAGCGACTATCGATTTTTATTTTAGTGGCGATGTTCTTTCTTACGGCCTGCGGAAAAACAGGGAGCAGCAAAGAGACCATCCACGTCTACAACTGGGGCGACTATATGGACATGGCCACGATCCGTGCCTTCGAAAAAGAAACGGGGATCAAGGTCATCTACGACACCTTCGCCTCCAACGAAGACTTGTATGTGAAGCTGAAAAAATCCAACGACCCCTACGACGTCATCGTGCCGTCGGAATACATGGTGGAGCGGATGATTCGCGAAGACATGCTCCTGCCCTTGGACTACGATCAAATCCCCAACATGAAAAAGCTGGACAAGCGGATTCTAAACATGGATTACGATCCCGGGAACAAATACAGCGTGCCCTATTTCTGGGGGACTTTGGGCATCGTGGTGAACCGCGATTATGTAAAAGAGCCCGTGGATTCTTGGAGTGCTTTGTGGGATAAGAAATACAAAAACGAAATCATCATGTATAATTCCCAGCGGGATTCCATCGCCATTGCCCTGAAATATTTGGGCTATTCCATGAACAGCCGCTCCATGAAAGAGCTGGAAGAGGCGAAGGAAGCTTTAATCGCGCAAAAACCCTTGGTCTACGCTTATCTCGCCGACGAAGGCCGAGACGTCATGAGCCAGGGCGATGCGTCCCTTTCCGTTATGTACTCCGGCGATGCGGCCATGATGCGCCAAGAAAATAAATCCTTGGAATACATTATACCGAAAGAGGGTACAAATATATGGTACGATTCCTTTGCGGTTCCCAAGCAATCGAAAAACCCGAAGGGAGCCATGGCATTTATTAATTTCATGTCCCGACCGGACATTGCGGCACAAAATGCGACCCACAATGTGGGATTTGCCACGCCCATTCCCGAAGCCATCGCCTTGCTGCCCAAGGCACTTCGAGAAGACCCCGTGGCCTATCCGGACTTCGATCGTCTGCCACCCTTAGAGGTGTATCGGGACCTACACGATTTTGTAGAAGTGTATGATAGAATATGGACGGAAGTCACGGCAAGGTAAGCGGGCAGTGAATAGAGGAGGATAAAAGGATTGAAAACATATAAATACATCATCATCGGCGGCGGCATTGCCGGCGTCACGGCGGCTAAAGAAATCAGAAAACACGACAAAGAAGGCAGCTTGATCCTTTTGGGTAACGAAAAGGAACAGCCCTATTTTCGCATTCAACTTACGGATCTTTTAGGGGAGGATGCCCCGGAAGTCCCCTATTTAGATAAAGAAGGTTGGGCGGAAAAAATCGGCATCGACGTCAATGTTGACGGCGAAGCGGCAGCGGTGGATTTCGACGCCATGACCGTGACCTTCGCCGACGGCGAAATAATCCAAGGGGAGAAGATTCTCCTGGCAAACGGCAGCCATGCCAATCGACCGCCCTTTAAAAACAATCAACTAAAGGGCATCTTTACCCTAAGAAACTGGCAAGATTTAACGGCGATTCACAGCTACATTAAAAGCTTTAAAGACACGAAGCACATCGCTGTCATCGGCGGCGGCCTTTTGGGTCTTGAAGCGGCCAACAGCCTGAAACAAAGCGGACACGTCGTCGCCATCATTAACCGCAGTGAATACCTGCTCTCCAACCAATTGGATCGGGAGCTGGGGATGATGCTCAACGAAGAAATGAAAGATTTAGGCTTTATGGTCTATAATGAAAAAGACACCAAAGCCTTTATCGGCGAAGACGCAGTACGCGGCATCGAATTCGACGACGGCACGACCGCGGACATCGACATGGTACTAATTTCCGTCGGCGTCAGCCCGAACACGGAACTATTTAAGGACACAGGCCTGGAAGTAAACAGGGGCGTTGTCGTAGACAATCACCTCCTGACCAACAAGGCTAATGTCTGGGCCGCAGGGGATGTGGCGGAAGTGGAAGGCCGCGTGCTTGGCATTTGGCCCGCTTCCCGTGCCATGGGCAAAGCGGCCGGCATCAACATGGCCGGCGGCGAGGAAACCTACGAAAATCCGAAAGCCTATACGAAACTGGATTTAGACACGATCCAAATCTTCTCCGCCGGAAAAATCGGCGAAGGCGACGTCTACTTCTACGACGAAGGCGACGAACACCATCGCCTCTACGCAAAAGAAGGCAAAGTCACCGGCGCAGTACTCTACGGCGACACGAAAGCCATGAGCACCTACCGCAAATTGGTGGAGGCCAACGCGCCCATCGAAGAAGCATTGGACAGCGTGTATCCCTTTAAAAAGCGATAAGAAATAAAAAAATCCCCTTTCGGGGATAAAGCTCGGCCTTTGCCGAGCT